>JACDDJ010000533.1 GCA_013817065.1 Acidobacteriota bacterium | reverse complement strand
GACGGAAACAACATCGGCGCTGACCTGGCCGCACTGCGCAGCATGACCCAGAACGTCATGAGCGGCGCCCAGAACGGACCGCGCGCACCGCTCAACGTCCGGATCGCGACCAGGTAATCAGGGAATGCGCGCGCCGGGACGCAGACCCATCGCCAGCGCGATAGCGGCGAGGTCCGCGCCGAGGTCTTTGCGGTCTGACGCCGCCCCTCGGAAGCGGCTGTTCGGCCGCAGTCGGAAGTCCCCTCCCGCCGGATTCATGAACTGCCGCTCGAACTCCTCCTCATCGATGAACTCGTTTCCGCCCGGGTAGCCCTTCGAATCGCCACCGGCGATCCCGTTGTTCTGAAAGACGACCTGTGGGAAGAACGCCTGCAGCGTGTCGCCGCCCGGGGCGCGATCTGTCCCGTGCACGCCGTACTGATTGTGGCTCACCAGGTTGTTGCGGAACTGGAAGCCGCGGATCTCCATCAGGTCCTGCTTGCTGCCGCCATAAGCCATCACGATGTTCCCGTCCTGGCGGACGGTGTTGTGCTCGACGATGATGTCGCTGGGCCCTTCGCCGATGAGCAGGAATGCGCCGGTGCCGCCCCATCGCTTCGAGTCGATCCCGTAGAACAGGTTGTCGACGACGTGTATGGCGCGCGAGGAGCCGCTGGGATGGGTGGTGTCGGCGCCGATGATCTGCATACCGCCGCCAGCGTGCCGGATCACGTTCCGCCGGATGGTGATGTTCTCGACCACCGACCACGGCGCCCCGCCGTCCTGGTTTCGGGGCGTCAGAAGAATCGCGTACCCCCCCTGCGCATGCTGCCAGCTGTACTCCATCAGGTTGCCCTCGACGAGCACACGCCTGGCGTTCTTCAGTTCGAACAGGTTCTTGATCTGCCACCCCTGGTCCCGCCATGCGAGCGGTTTTGCCAGGTGGTTGCGGCGGAACGTGACATCCTCGGTCACGAGACCCTGAATGGCGGGGTCGGCGCCGCCGAGCATAAAGTTCTCACCGGCCCCTTCGAGGTAGTTGTTCTCGATCACGTACGGGCCCGGACCGTTCCAGCCGGCGATCGCCTGCGAGTCCTGCCCCTTCACCTTGATATCGGAGATGTAGGAGTTGCTGATCGTCGTGGTCGCGCTGTTCAGGGCGATCCCGCGCTTCTGACCGCGCTCGGGATGACCGTGGATGTAGCAGCGGTCGACGATGAGTTGATTCGGCACCTGCGCCGCATCCTTTTGGGCGCTGCCGCCATCGCCGAGGGCGATGATGTCCCCGCCGCTGCTCGACGTCGGCAGGAACTCCAGCAGTTGAAGGCGCCAGTGGTGAGTACCAGGTGCCGTGCGCATTGCCGGTTGCCCGTTCGGTGACTGGATCTTAGCGAGCGCCGCGGCATGGGTCGGCTCGACGCGGACGCCATCGCGTGGCTGCGCATCGGCCGGCGCGGTGCGGATGGTGATGAATTGGTTGCCGCTCTTGTTCGGGAGGACGAAGTTGCCGGTGTAGGTCACGCCTGGCGACAGTTGGATCGTGTCGCCGGGCCGGGCGCGATCGATTGCCTGCTGCAGGCTGCCGCCGCCGGTCACCGCAATTACTTGCTCCCGGCCGGCAGACGGGTGGCCGACCCCGGCCAGTGTAACGAGCACGAACGGGGCGACCAAGGGGTGAATCCTGCGTTTCAGCATAAAGGAGTGAACTATGTAAGAAGTCACACGACCGAAACCGGTCGATTCCGGTCCCGGCCGTGCTGGGCAGGTGAAGACGCGGACATCTGCCGCGGGTCACTGCCCGAAAACAATCAGGCGGCCCGGCGCACCGCCGCGGCCAGCCCGATCAACGCCGTACCCACGACAATCATCGTGGCCTCATCCCTGAGCCCCATCGAGTTGAAACTCACACGCTGCACGGCCACGGGGGCCGCTGCGGTGTCATCGTCGGGGGTGTCCGCAATCGCCAAGGGTGCCATGAACGCCAGCAGCCCGGCGGCGACAGCGAACAACAGATACTTACGCATTTCTTCCTCGGTCCTCGGTCACCTGCGCCGGCCACATTGCCATCGCGCATGCTTCGAATGGCTACAAGGGGTGTGCCAGTGCCTTAGCGGCACAAACCGAGCACGATCTGCGATTTAGGGGAATAAGTGGCAGGACGATGGTAAGAAATGCAGTCGCGATTGCCCACTGGCGCCGCATCACCTTGCCGGAGAGGGTCCGTTGAGGTACAACTCTTGAATACCGATGCCGACCGAGTCTCGGATGTGTAACCTTTCCTACACAGTTCAGCTTGGCGAAACCCGCACACAGGTTGATTGATGAGAAAACCCTACGTCGCCATCGTTGATGACGACTCGTCTTTTTCAGCGTACCTTCGCACCTTCCTTTCTCTGCGCGGCTACGAAGCCCGATGCTATACCCGCGGTGACGAGCTCCTCGCCTCGATGAAACAGGCCGAGGCGCCAGACGTAATCCTGCTCGACGTCATGATGCCGGGGCTCGACGGTCTCGCCACGTTGCGTGCCCTCAAGACGTCACGACCCGAGGCGCAGGTCATCATGCTGTCAGGCCGCACCCAGGCCTCGACCATCGTCGAAGCCGTGCGCCTTGGCGCCGCCGACTATGTGGTCAAACCGGATGACCCTGAAGGCCTCGGTGAGATCGCCCTCGACGTAGCGATCAAGAATGCGCTCGAGAAGAACCGGCTCGTCTCCGAGCTCAGCGAATTGCGCCAGCAGCTCAGTGACGACGAGGACCGCTCGGTCTGGGGCAACAGCGAGAAGATGCGCAATATCGCGACTGTCGTCGAACAGGTCGCCGACAGCGATGTGACCGTGCTGATCCGCGGCGAGAGCGGCGTCGGCAAGGAACTGGTGTCGCGTGCGATTCACCAGCGCTCGACGCGTAAGAACCGTCCTTTTGTGAAGGTGAATTGCGCGGCCCTGCCGGCCGAGCTCCTCGAAAGTGAGCTCTTCGGGCACGAACGCGGCGCGTTCACGGGCGCGGCCACGACCCGCATCGGCAAGTTCGAGCAGGCCGATACCGGCACCTTGTTCATGGACGAGATCGGCGAGATGAAGCCGGCCCTCCAGGCCAAGCTGCTTCACGTGCTGCAAGACGCCGAGTTCACCAAGCTCGGCAGCAACAAGCGCATCAACGTCGACGTTCGCATTGTCGCCGCTACCAACCGCGACCTCGAGAAGATGATGCTGAGCGGCGAGTTCCGAGAGGACCTCTATTACCGCTTGAAGGTCATCGAACTCACCGTGCCGGCGCTGCGTGAGCGGCTCGACGAGATCCCGACGCTGACCGACTTCTTCACGGCGCGTTATTCCAAGAAGTACAACCGTCCGCTGAAGCCGGTCTCGGAACAGCTCCGGCAGATGTTCCTCCAGTACGAATGGCCAGGCA
This sequence comes from Acidobacteriota bacterium, assembly GCA_013817065.1. Classification (GTDB taxonomy): domain Bacteria; phylum Acidobacteriota; class Vicinamibacteria; order Vicinamibacterales; family 2-12-FULL-66-21; genus JACDCA01. The sequence continues at coordinate 528 of JACDDJ010000533.1, read as the reverse complement.
ACATTCGCGAACTCGAGAACATGATCAAGCGCGTCGTCATCTTGCAGGATGAGCACTTGGTCGTCCGCGAGATCGAGCACAACATGCAGCGCGTCGCCGCGATGGCGGTTGCCGCCACCCCCGCTTACGCGACGGTCGGCCTGCCCGCGGGTCTGGGTGGCCCCATGAGCTTCCCCCCGCCACCGCTACCCGTCCCGGATCCGCTCGATGCGGTCGACGATCTCGAGCCCGCCGTCGCCGAAGAGACCGGCGGTTCACTGGCGTCAGTCGCAAAGGCCGCATCGATCAAAGCGGAACGGGCCGCGATCGAGCAAACGCTCCGACAGGTGCATTGGAACCGTCGCAAGGCCGCGCAGATTCTCGGCGTCAGCTACAAGACGTTGCTGAACAAGATCAAAGAGTGCGGCATCAGCCGCGCATGAGCCTTCACAGCGTGCGGCATTAGCCGCTCGTCGCCCTCATTGCTGAGGTAGGCAATTACCTACTTCAGCAATTTTACCCCCCACCGCGTCCGCGGACGTCTCACTT
>JACDDJ010000052.1 GCA_013817065.1 Acidobacteriota bacterium | reverse complement strand
CCGTGGTAGTCGTGATAGGTGACGCTGCCGCCGCTGTCGCGCAGCTTCGTCGCCATCGTGCCGCCAGCGCCCAGCCCGTAGTGGACCAGTTTGGTCTTCCCCTTCAGGAAGTCGTTCTCATGCCGCCAGTCGCCGCCATCCGTCTGCAGCTGCACGCGCGGCGCGTCCAGCACACCGGTGGTCCGGCCTTTCAGGAACTGATCGAACCACGCGACAAGCACGCTCGGTACGCCCTGGGCGGCGTTGCCCCACCAGTCGGCCCGCGTCGGATACGCGTGACCCCACTGCCCGAGGTACGCCTTGAACGGCACGCCGCTCGACTGCACGGCGGTCAGCCAGTCCTCCATGTTGTGCGGCTTGACGTTCCAGTCCTGCAGGCCGTGGACGTAGAACACGCTCGCCCGGCTCTTCTTCGGCGCCGCGCGGAGCTCCGCCAGGAAGTCACGGAGCTGCCAGTAGCCGTCCTTGTTGCCGTCGACCGCGGACGTGACGCCGCCTTCCTGCACCCAGATCTGGTCGGCGCAGACTTCTCCGATGACCGCGCCAGGGACGCTGACCGGATCCCGTAGCTGGTTCGTCGGTGCGTACAGCCCGGCCGGCGACAGTCCGACAAGCCCCCAGTAGTAGGTGTTGAAGGCGAATCCCTGCGCGTTGATCGGAACGCCGTTCACGAAGTTGTATTTGTAGAGGTCCGAGATCCCGCTGATCGGGACGATCGTCTTGAGGCTGGGCGGCGCCTCGACCCAGACATCCTGCGGCGTGGTGCCGTCGTAGCTCACGCCCATCATGCCGACGTTGCCGTTGGCCCACGGCTGCGCCGCGAAATACTCGATGGCCGCCGCCGTGTCTTTCGCTTCCTGGGGTCCACCGATCGTGAAGCACCCCTCCGAGTTGCCCGTTCCCCGGACCGAGACGATGCCGTAGGCGTACCCGCGCGGGACGAGCGTGTTGCCCGCGGCGCCGAGCATGTGGCCGCCGGTTTCGAGAACCGGCGAGCCGCCGCCGTAATACGGCGTGACCTGCAGCACGACCGGGACGCGCTCCTGGAGGCGCGGACGGACGATCCACGTGTCGAGCTGCACGCCGTCGGCGAGCCGCACCTTGTGCTGCTCGACGATCGAGTTCTGGACGGTGACGCCGGGCGCCGGCTCGGAGAGGTCGTGGAGATACGTCGCGACGCTGCGCCCCGTCTTGACAATGGTCGTGCCGGCCGCCTCGGCGGCGAAGGTTGCCGTGGACGAATAGGTGCCGGCCGCCGAAATGTAGCCGAGGGCGACGATGAAGTAGGAGCCGGCCGCTTCATTGATGAAGGCGCTCTCGTCGGCGCCGAGACCGCCTTCGGAGACCTGGATCTGCTCTCCACGGGTCCCGTCGGCGTTGCGGCGATAGACGCGCAGGTCGAGATCGTCGGCTGGACCAACGGTCATGTTGATCGTGACGCCCCCGGTTCGGTCGGTCCAGTAGGCGGCGTCGGCGGCCACGTCGAGCACGAAGTAATCGCACGCCCCCGTCCCCGTGGTCGTCGCGACGGCTCGCGGAGCCCCGGCCGCGTCAAAGCATCCCGAGGTCGAACCGCCGGTATTGGCCGCGGCGATAAACGTGCCCTGCCAGGACGCGGACGGGCTGGCTTCACTAACGCTGCCAGATCCAGGACTTGCCGCCTGGACGTGCTGCATGAAGAACGGCCCCAGCGCCAGCAGCGCCGACACCATCAGCGGCGCTGCGAAGCGGCCAGATCGTGTATACCTCACCATCCATAACCTCCTGATGACCGGCTGGGGGGCACCTGATTAGCAGGAGCCCAGCCAGCAGCATATCCGCGTTATGGGCGTAATGCTACCGATTTATGTATTGTCTACGACCGGCGGCGTGTAGCTTTTGTCCGCGGCGTGTCGCTTCGCGGTCAGGGCGGCGAGGATCGCGACCGGACCCAGAATGAGCGATTCGCGCGAGATCGCCACAGTGTTCCTCCACCAGAAGCCTGGCCCGACGGTTCACGGCATGAAAAAAGCGGATAGCCCGCATTAGGCGTAGGCGCGTGTGCCCCGCGAGTTTACCGAAGATCCTTTATCAGAACCCGCGCTCCCCTTCCACAGCAAAGGCGGCGTACGAAGCGCCAAAGCCGTGAAGCTCCTGCAGGACAACGGCATCGAAGCGACGAACTTGAAGGGGGCATCCTCGCGTGGATCGATCGCGTCGATCCAAGGCTGCCGAAGTACTGACGGCTTAAGACAGGCGCAGGATGCGGACGCGAACGACCAGACTGTTCGACAAACGCAAGGGCCACGGGATGAATGATCCCCTGCCCGGCGTCTGAGCGCCTCAGCAAGCAGCTTCGCGATCGGCAACGGAGGGCGGTCGAGCCATAGTTCTCAGCCGAATTCAGCGCTCAAGAGCGAAGAGCACCTCTGACTCCAGTCCCGCGTACGAATATCCCTCTCCGAAAAACTTCTTGAGAATCTGCATTGCCTGTACGCCGGTGCAATGCGCGGGCGCAACGCGGCGCACTCCCAAGTCGACCTTCAGCCTATGTGCCAGAGCTGTGACCTGTTCACCAGAGTATGGAAGCAGGTGGAAGCCGCCCGCCAGGAGCTCGACGTTCGTGCTGAGCGCCTCTTTTGCTTCGATCACGATCCGTTCGACTCTCGAGTGCGCGCACCCGACCACCAGGACGAGCCCCTTGCCCGTTTTCAGCGCGAGTGACAACTCCGGGATTCCGATCAGCTCCGTTTGATCCTGATGGGGCGGGTATTTCGAAAAGTCTCCCATCATCGCTCCCGTTGTCGGGATCACGAAGACACCAGGCGCGACTTCTTTCGTCGCGGTCACCCAGTCGGCATGGGCGTTCCAGAAACGGCCGCTCGACTTGTAGTTGATCGAGGTCTCTTTGCCCCCCCAGTAAAGCTCCTCCGGGCGGAGTTGCGCGGCCTCGGGCGGTCTTTCGAACCTCCAGCGCTCAGGGGCACCCAGCCCCCGATCGCTCGGAAGGTACAGCTTGACGGACGGATTAAGCTTCAGGAGGTAGTCGAACCCCGAGGCGTGATCGGCGTGCCGGTGAGACAATACCGCGATGTCGACTTTCGCGAGGTCGACGCCGAGGGCTTTGGCGTTATGCGCGAGAACCTCCGCCTGACTTCCGGAATCGAAGAGGATGGTCTTCCCGTCGTATTCAACGAGCGCCGAATACCCCCAGTCGAGCGTGGTGCCCTTCTTCCCATGTCCGAACGAATCGTAGAGATTCAGGATGCGAGGGGGCGGCTGGGTGGCTCGGCTCTCTGGTTTGCGCGACGCCGCGGACGGCGGCGATATGGCCAACCAGAGCACCGAAGCGGCCACGGCCACCGGAAGCTTGACGATTCTCGGTTCCAAGATCTTCCTCTCCATCCTCCGGACGGTGGATCACGTAATCGTTTGCCCTGCTTGTTGGCGGCCGCTGCAGAATAGGCCCACGAGCACCACGCACCGGAAGTCCTTCCCGCACGACACTGTTAGCGAGCCGATTACGCCGGTCTGCAGCGATCCACAGCGACTGATACTAACAAACCGAGGGCAGACGACAGCTAAACTGCATCGATGCTCCCCATCAGCGGCTGGCCGACGCATCCTCTCCTCTATGAAATCAAGACGTGGCCGTGGTTGGGCGAAATGTCGGCTGCGGGCGGTCACCGCTCACGCTCGCTGACGTTCCGCAGTCGGAGCTCGAGAGGATGGCCCGCAGCGCGTGTCCCCGCGAGTTTACCGAAGGTCCCTTATCAGAACCCGCGCTCCCCTTCCACAGCGACTACTACCGCCTGCCGACCGAAGCGGAGAGGGAGACGCCTGCCGGGCCGGTAGCTCGACCGGGACCAGCTCCGGCCAGCTCGAGGATCTTACGTGGTTTGTGCGGGGAACTCCGCGCGCCAGGGTTTACCAGGGGCACGTACCACAAGATCGGGACGGAGACGCCAAACGCCTGGGGCCTCTCCGACCAACCCGGTACGGTTCAGTGCTCGACATGGTGGAGGGCGAAGTGCTCGGGACGCGCTTCATCGAAGAGCTGCTCGCGTCGGTCGATGCAGCCCCAGACCTAACCCAGCACTTCGGTGCAACCGTCTCGGCGGAGACGCCCGAGGCCGCAAGGTCCATGATCCGCGAACGTCAGGCGCGCATGCGGCGCTCGACGTCAAGCTTCGAACACCCGCCCCGCACCGCTGAACATCGATCAAGTTGCTGATCTCACGGTTGAGAGTCGCGCTCGACCTGCAGGTGAGCGGCTGGGCGAGGCACTCATGCAACGGCGGAGCAGTGGAAGGCGGACCTGCGCGCGGAGCCGAAGGTGGCACGCCTGCTGTTGCGCCGTCTCGTTCGTCCGCTGACGCTCTGGGACGCGGCTACGCCAACATCTGAATGGATCGAGTGGGAAGCACCGGTCACGGCGGGGTTATTAAGGGACTGGCACCTATACAGGTGGTGGCGTCCCCACCGGGAACCGCTGTCGGGTGGCATCTCACCTTATCGGGGTTTTCCGATTTGAAGGCGGCCTAGAATATGGTTCCAGTATCGGCGGGCTAGGGTTGCTCCGAACGGCCGGTTTCCGCCCGGCCTGCCCGTCGATCTTCTCTGCGGAGCTGCTTGCGGAGGCAGCGTTTGCCTATCAATCGCGATTCAGCAGTGCAGGCGGTCTTTCAGGCCATGCGATCGCACGCTCGTGCTGATCTTGAGTCCCTGCGAGACGGTCCAAACGACAGAGCAGCCGCGATCGAATGGGCCAACGCACGTGGACTCGGCAGTCCAGTAATTATCGACTACGCGTGCAGCCTGCGAGACTGGTGGGAAAAGAACATAAACGCGAAATCAGATCTAAGAGGCGGCTGGGTGGTTTATTTCGAAGGACGTTGGCGCAAGAACAGCCCGGAGGAAGATCAGTGGGTCGAAGCCAATTCTCGACCCGAGAACGCGAACTGGTATCTCCCCGATCCAGGTAGTCAGACCCTTTCATGCTGGTTGAAAGATGCCACCAAGTTATATCGAGAGCGCGAGGCGCTGATCGACCCAAAGCACCGAGCCAGGGCCAAACGCGAGCACAACAACCTGGACATACATTGCGGTTGGTTCGTTGAGGTCCACGTCAACGGAATACGTCCATCAGTGCTTGCGAAGCAAATACGGGTTGAGCCTCCTGCTATCGACGAAGCGACGAAAAAGGTCGCTGACCTTCTGGGTCTTCGCCGGCGAACATGGCGCCGCGGCAGACCGACGCAGTATTAATTCCAAAAAGTAACGCTTCGCAGAGTCTTTCATATACCTACCCTGCGGCATGCGGCACCCTTTGACGAGTCAAGGCTATGTCGCACGACGAACCCATCTACACAACCAGCGGCGCTGCTCGCCGGCTGAACATCTCGGAAGGTAGTGTTCGACGTTTGGCGAACACTGGCGCGCTGCCCGTGTTTCGTACGGAGTCAGGTGCCAGGCTTTTCCTTGACCGCGATTTAGTCGAGTACTCCAGACAGAAGGCGGCGGCGGTGGAGGCGCAGCGCAAGTGAAAGCTGCGCCGGTTGCATTGTCCGACGTGGAGAAAGGACTGGTGTCCGCACTAGTCCGCGCGCTGGTGACCGAGATGCGCTCCGACCAACCAGCCGAAGAAGCCTCGGAATACCCCCAGAAGGGATGCTTCGTGAGCGCCGCCGCGGCCGTCGGTGCAAAGTGAGCGGCCGCGGAAAGTCTCGCCGCAGCATCAACCTGATCGCCGCTGCGTACCACATCCTGTCGGAGATCCAGCCGGCCAGTGTTAGGGCTGTTTGCTACCAGTTGTTCACTCGAAAGTTGATCACCTCGATGGCGAAGACCGAGACGAACAAGGTCAGCCGTCTGTTGCGCGATGCGCGGGAGGATGGAACCATCCCGTGGACCTGGATCGTCGATGAAACCCGCGAGCCCGAACGGATCAACGCAGGGGAGGACCCGGCCGAGTAATTCGAGACGGTAAAGCGCTCTTATCGTCGGGACCGATGGACCGATCAACCGGTTCGGATCGAGGTCTGGTCGGAGAAGGGCACCGTTCGCGGCACCCTTGGCCCGGTGTTGAACACCTACGGCGTCACCTTCATGGTGATGCACGGTTACGGTTCCTCAACGGCGCTCTATAACGCTGCGCAGGCCAGCGTCCAGGACCGCCGCGACCGGCCGCTCATCATCCTATACGTCGGAGATCGCGATCCATCCGGGATGGCGATGAGCGAAGTGGACATCCCGGAGAGGATCGCGCGATACGGGGGCGAGGTAGACGTTCGGCGTCTCGCCATCGCCGAGAACGATACGAAGGATCCGGAGTTGTCCTGGTTCCCAGCCAGCGACAAGCAGAAGGATCCTCGTCACGACTGGTATGTGCAGCGCTATGGCGCGCGGTGTTGGGAGCTCGATGCGCTGAACCCTGTTGTCCTTCGTGATCGTGTTGAAGATGCCATTCTCGGCGAGCTTGATCACGAAGCATGGGAGCGAGCCAACGTCGCAGAACAGGCTGAGCAGGAGTCAATCCTCCGCATCCTGAGCACGTGGCCGGGTATTTCGAGGCAAGCCCCGAAATACCCGCAGAAGGATGCTTCGTGAACGTCGCTCCCGCACTGCCGCATGACCTAGACCTCGAACGCGCAGTGCTCGGGCAAGCACTTGAACGCGGCCGTGTGGCCGCGGGTGTCGAGACGGACGATTTCTTCCGGCACTGTCACGCGGTCACATGGCGGCGCATTCTCGACGCGAATCGGCGCGACCTCTCCGCCGAGTTGCCGATCGTTCAGCGAATTCTCACAGAGCACGGCGAGATAGACACGGTTGGGGTTCCCTACCTGCACCAGATCGCCAAAGACACCATACCGTTGAGTGTCGCGGGGCTCGCATCCGTCGCGCAGCAGCTTCGGGAACTGCGCCGCAAGCGTGACATTGCAACACTCGTCATTCGCTACGCGGCAGATCCGGCCGCCGTGGACCTCGAGACGCTCAACGCCGATCTTCAGGTGCTCCGAGTCGCCGCTTGCGCTGGGCAGAAGGCGACGTTCCGAACGCCGAAGGAACTAGCAGAAGCGGCCGAGCGCGTTGCATGGATTGTCCGTGGATACCTGGCGAAAGGTGCGATCACAGAGCTGACCGGCAAGGCCAAAGTTGCCGGCAAAACCACGTTGGTCGCGCACGTCGTGGCCGCGGTGCTCGACGGCGCTTACTGCTTGGGCGGCACAGCGACCCAAACACGCGCCGTGATCCTGACCGAGCAGACGCATTCCACGTTCCGCGAAGTGTTACGGCGCTCGCACCTACTCCACCGCGAAGACCTCTCGATTCTCAGCTATTGGGACGTGAAGGGACGACCGTGGCCCGCTATCGCAGAGATGGCCGACCTCGAGGCCGACCGGTTTGGGGCCGACCTGTAAGTGGTCGATACGCTCGCGCAGTTTGCCGGCATCAAGGGCGACGGCGAGAACAACGCCGGGGACGCCCTGGAAGCGCTCGCCCCGTTGCAGCAGATCGCGCACCGAGGCCGAGCCATCCTCATCACACGGCACGCCCGGAAGGGCGGAGGCGAGGTCGGCGAGGATGGCCGCGGCTCGACAGCGTTTACCGGCGGCGTGGATGTGGTCCTTAGCCTGAAACGACCAGAAGGAAATCACCGACCCACATTGCGCGTGCTAGAAGGGCTCTCCCGCTTCGATGAGACACCGACCAAATTGGTGATCGAAAAGGTTTCTGCCCGCTGCCCGTCTCCTGACTTAGAGGTTTGGGCAGATTCATTCCAGGTGCTCGGAGACACGGACGCGGTGGAAGGCGACGAGGCGAAGGATGCCTTACTGCGGATGCTGCCGACCTCGGAGGGCGAAGCCGTATCAATGGATGACCTGGAAGACGCCACCGGCCAGAAGCGCGTCACGCTACAACGTGCCATCAAAAGCATCCAGGGCGTTCAGACCATCGGGAAAGGAAGAAAGGGAGATCCCCTCAGGTATTTCCGACCTGAGTTTGTTTCTGCCCAAACCTCTAACCCGGTAGGGACGCATGGGCAGAATGCCGATGAGGATGCCGATGGTGAGGCGGAGGTGGACGATGTCGTCTTCTGAGCCCGTCGAGCTGGTCATGCTCCAACCAGGGTGCTACGTCCCTCTGGTCGCTTTGCAACTGCTTTGGCGTCTCGAAGACGCCGGCTTCCGGATCGACCTTACGGTCGATGGACGCCTCCGTATTGGTCCACGATCCCGGCTGACAACTGCGGATGACCAGTCCATCCGCCAGCACCGGGACGTGCTGGTCGCGCTCGTCCGGCACTGCGAGACCGTCCAATGACGCGGGGGGCGTCTCGAACATGGGGACCACGGTGCCCGGAGAGCGTGGCGCCGTGATTTTGTCGGCTACAGGTTTGGGATCTCGGTCTACGTTCCGCATCCGGGGGGTATCGAGAAGGTTGGATCACAGCGACGACCGGAGAGCGTGCCGGCTTCACGCGTTTGAACCCGTTTTCAAAGTGTTCAGTTTTTGGAGAATCACATATGCCACGTGGTGGAGCTCGACCGGGCGCAGGACGCCCAAAGAAACCCATAACAGACCACGTCTTAGCCGGCACGATCCGACCTGCGAGACACGCGGCACGGATGGCTATTCTGGCTGCAGCGACGGTTCCGAATTCAAACAAATCAATGTGGGAGCCGTCCCAGGCCGATTTGGACGCCCTGCAGGCGACCGGGCGGGAATTCGTCACCAGCTACCTAGAGAACTACGAGGTGAGCGCTGCTGAGGCCAAGCTCTTACTGGAGCTCGCGCAGATCGTTGACCGTCTGTCGGAGGTGCGCACATTGCGAGTGGACCCGCTCGCCTCCATCAAGGAACGGGTGGCGCTCGATCGTCTCGAACAAGGATGGCTCCGGTTGTACGGCTCATTCGCCTCAATGCTCAAGCCGGAGGTGCTATGAAACCGAGGATGAAGGCCGACGCACCGCCGATGACCGACCGGGTGGCCGCAATTCTTCTAGGCGGCTGGCTGGCCGAACCGCCTGGAGGTTCCGCGCACGGATTTGGTGAGGGCCTGTATGAACTCGCGTCCATGAACGACGAGCAGATCGTCGCGTTCTGGCGACTGCACGAGAGGTATCTCAGGGCTCATGCGGGGCGGCTCGGGATCGAGCCGACGTGGGACGCCGGCGGCGCAGCGCTGGTCTTCTTCGGCGAATCCCTGGCGTATGAACTGGCATCGCGGACCGCACGCGGATGACACCGGCGGGCGAACAGGCGATGCTCGCCGAGCTGCGCGCGATTCGGCGACTACTCGAAGCCAATCGCCAGCAGCCGGCCCCCAGCCGCGCAGATCGCGCCGCGCTCACACGCGTGTTGCCCGTGCTGGCGGCGACGTTCGGCAGCGAGATATGGACGGCGGGCGAAGCGCTTAGCCACTCATCGATCGACCTACGGATCGTCCTTGACGGCGTGTCAGCCAAGCGCCTGGGGCGACTCCTGAGGCGGGCAATCGGGCAGGACGTGGACGGTCTAACGGTGGCGAGCGAAGGGACGGAAAGCGGCGCGCGCTTGTGGTGCATCAAACGGACTTCCTGACTTTCTACAGCTATGAAACCCTTCGATCCCAGTACAGCGCGATGCCCCTTGAGACACTGATCGTGAAAGGGGATCGCTTGTGACTTCAACAGTTTCTATTCTCCCGAAGGGCACGCGCACGGCGCGGCTCGTCAATGCTCTCGCCGCATCCATGCGGACCACTAGCGACGGCGAGGTCTCCGTACCTGCCGCGCTCCACTACGCCGCGGCGTGGCGTGACGTGCCCTCAGTCAACAAAACGCTGGAGGGTTGGTCCACGAAGGCGGCGGTCGCAGCCGGGAGCACGACGGATGGCACGTTTGCGTCTCCACTCGCCGCCTTTGGTCTCTCAAGCGAAGTGGCGGAACTGATTCGAGATGCGAGCATCGCGGGCGCACTGCTCGCGCGTGGGGCGCGTCGTGCGCCGCTGCATATCACGGTGCCGCGCGAGACGACGGCCGCGGCCGCGGCGTGGCTGGAGCAAGGCAAGCCGACACCGATGTCGGCGGCGGCGTATGCGGCCGTGTCGCTGCCGCCGTACAAAGCCGTGAGTCTGACGGTGATCACCTCCGAGCTTGCGACGTTTAGTCACCCCGACGCGCAATCCGCGGTCACGCGATCGCTCGTCGGCGGGATCGGCGGCTTCGTCGATGCACAACTCCTCGATAACACGATCACGGCGACGGCGAACGTGCGGCCGGCGAGCCTGACATCGGGCGGCACGATCGTGGTGAGCACCGGATCCACGGCCGCGGCCATCACGGCCGACTTGGGCGCGATGATGGCCGGCATTACAACGTCGCAGCGCTCGCTGGTGTGGATCGCAAAGCCGCTCACGATCGCGCGTATCGCCCTGGCGCTGCCGGGTGCCCTCGACAACGGGCGACTGCTTGGCATCCCTTACATCGCGAACGGCAATTCGCCGCAACAGTTGACGCTGCTTGATGCCGGTGAAGCCTTGATTGCGCTACCCGACGACGCGCTCGACATCGACGTGGCACGACACGCAACCGTCCAATTCGATTCGGCCCCTGCCGATGCGCCGTTCGAGACCACGGTGCTCCGATCGCTGTTCCAGGAAAATCTCGTGGGGATCAAGGTCTCGCGGTTTGCCTCCTGGTGGGCGCCGGCTGGTGCGGCGAGCTCGATGGTGGTCACGTACTAGGTTTCGCCATGATGAAGCGAACCAAATCGAACGAGCCCGCCAAGGTCGATGAGATCGAAGCACTTCGGCGCGCGATCATTCGGGCGTCAGAAGAAGGTTGGGAATGGCGCGGCGTCTCTACTGAGGAGCGGACGCGCCTCCGTCCGGTCGTTCTGGCGCAAGCGAACGCGGCGGCAGCCCGACTCCGGGCCGAGCATGTAGCGCGCATCGGAGCCAAGCCATGAGCAGTGACCTGGACAACCGGACGCTCGGTGAGCTTCGGCTCGAATGGAAACAGTCGATCACCACACATGGCCGTCGGCCGGTGTGCTGGCAGGATCTCGACACTCTCCTCGAAGACATGCTGAAAGATCGCATGAAGCTGGAGAGGCGCATCAAGGAACTCGAAGGGAAGCCCGCCTTAAAGTTTACCGGCACCTACAGTGACGCCGCGGAGCATGCACCCGGCCACTGCACGACACGCGCGGGCGGATTGTGGGTCTGCACGGCGAAAACCACGGGTACATTCGATCACGAGTGCTGGGTGCTGGCAGTCAAACGGGGTGAAGCGCGATGAGCGAATGCGGATGGACGGCGAAAGTACGGAGCTTCGCGGAGCTGCGCGCCTGCCTTGAGCAGGCGTCGGAAGAATCCTTGCGGCAGCAGACACGCACGCTGCTCGCGAACGCGCCCGCTGGCGCAGAGATTGACCTCGACCAACTCGAACGCCACAACGCGACGTATCGACGCGAGGCCAAAGTGCTCATCGATGGCGCGATCGCGCAGGCCCAGGCGAACCTCGCTCGCTGGACCGACTAACAGAGTCACGTCGGCGCGACTTACGCCGCGTCAGATCGCACGAAGTTCTGCGGGCGGCGGCTCTGGGCGCTTGTGAGTGCCGATTTGGTTTGGGCGAGTTGAACTCGTAGCGCAGCGATGCACTCCTGATCGGAACCGTGCCGTTCGCCGATCATTCCGCAGAATGGGCATAGCCGCGACGAGCACGTTGTGGAGACGACCGTGTGCATGATGTTGGTTCCGCGCTGAAGGTGACAGGTCCCACCCGCCGCCCGGCCAGGAGGTAACCGGGTGCGGTTGGGGCGGAACCTGTCTTCGCGTGGCACGATGAGTCTGGGGCATCTCAGCCGTATAAACCATAGACCCTTGGGCACAACCTTCTATTCTTCAAAGGTATAGAGATCTAGTCCGGGCCGGTTTTGAAGGTTCTGAGTTGCGTGATTTGACACACGGCGCGACAGCGCACATGATGGGCGAAAGCGAGGCCGCCCGGCGCTACTAACGCCGAACGACCTCTAACCGACCCACGGGAGTAGCGCCCGCAGGTGAACGGCTGTCGGTATTTTAACAGCCGTCGTCCTACCTTCCGGGCTGCATCCCTTCTCACAGGAGCAGCCGTTATGCCACGCCAAAAAGAACCGAGAACGAAGCCAGCGAAGAAACGCGCGCTGACCACGGCGCAGCGACTTGCAATTGACCGGCGGGGACAGGAGCGCGAGTTGCGCCACGCCCTGGCACGGATCGGAGAAACGATACGCGACGAGCGCCACATCCCGGCGCAGTATCGCGCGAAGGTTGCGAAGGCGCTCTGTCTCCTTCTGAACGGCGGGCGCCTGTTCGCTGTGGCCTGCGCCAAAGCCTACGTCACTCGCACGTGGCGGAAGTGGGACAACCCGGCAGAGGCCTGGGCGTTCATCGACGCCGAAAATGCGCTGTTCGAGCGAACCATGATCGACCGGTGGAACGATCCCGACATGGTGGCGCGCTGGAACGCACCCGATTACGAGGTGCCAGAAGAACGGAAGGCGTCATGAAGCGCGCCGCCCTCGTCTCACCCGCAGAGCGCACCCTCCGCGAGTCCGAGGCGGATACCTTGGCACGCTGGAGCGTGGACCGTGAGCGTCGAGAACTTCAGGACCGCGCGCGCGCCACTATCGCGACCAATCAGGCAGCCGGCGAGCCGATCTATCCGCGGGAGTGTGCAGAGCGCATCGCGGCCGATACCTGCCACGTGGCGCCCGACTGGCGGCATATCCGCCCGACGCTCGGGCGGCCCTGGGGCCGACTGTTAAAAGCGCAGCCAGAATTGGCGCCGGAGTTTACGAAGCAGCGGGAGGCTGCAGTCACGGCTGTGTTTAACTCCGTGCCGTCGTCACTCCAGGGCACCGTGCGAGAACTGCGGACGCTCATAGACCTGCTACTCGTCGGGCACGAAGCGTCGGCGTA
>JACDDJ010000532.1 GCA_013817065.1 Acidobacteriota bacterium | reverse complement strand
GTCCTCGAACGTGCGGATCGCCTGCATCATAGGGTCGTGAAGGGCGCCGTTGGAGGCCAGAATGTTCCCGCGCCGGGAGGCGAAAGCGCTGCCGTCGGTGCACGACACCCGTCCGCCGGCCTCTTCGACGATGAGGCCACCCGCACTGATGTCCCAGGGGCCGAGGTGTATCTCCCAGAACGCGTCGAGCCGCCCGGCCGCCACATAGCAGAGATCGATCGCCGCCGAGCCGAGTCGGCGCACTGCTCGAGAGATGCCCAGGAAGTGCGCGAAGAGCCCGACCGCCTCGTCAGGCTTCTGCTGGACGTTGTATGGGAAGCCGGTGCAGAGCAACGCGTCGATGAGTGTCTCGGCGGCCGACACACGCAGCGGTGCACCATTCATCCATGCGCCTCGGCCACGCTCCGCGGTGAACAGTTCGCGGCGGTTTGGATCATAGACCGCCGCGACCATTGCGATCCCTTGGATCTCGAGTGACAGTGAGGAGCAGAAGATCGGCAAGCCATGCGCGAAGTTGGTCGTGCCGTCGATCGGGTCGAACACCCAGCAGAACTCGGGTGTGTGCTCGCGCTCGGATGGATCTGAGTATTCCTCGCCGAGCACCTTGTGCGCCGGGAATCGCGTCGCGACCAGGGCGCGGAACTCGCGCTCGATCTGGCGGTCGGTCTCGGTGACAAGATCGATCGCGCCCTTCTTCTCGATCTGCATTGCCGCGCCGACGCGTGACATCTGCACGTCCCCGGCATGGACGACGGCTTCGATGGCGGTGGCGAGAAAGGCTGGAGAGAGTTCAGGCACTCGCGGCAAGCTTCTTAACCATTCGCACTTCCATCCCGCCTTCGGACGCGCGTCGCAGCACGACGTCGTCCATGAAGCTGCGCATGAAGAAGATCCCGCGGCCGCTGGACTTGAGGATGTTTTCAGGGGCCAGCGGATCCGCGACTTCCTGCGGATCGAAGCCTTCCCCCTGATCGAGCACGCGCACGATGAACTCGGTGGGAGCCGCAGCCGGCGAGATGGAAAACTCTACCGTCACGAGCTTGCCGTAGTCCCCACGATTACCGTGCTTGATAGCATTGATCACCGACTCGCGAACCGCAACGCCGATCCAGTGGACGGCGTCTTCGTCAAGGCCGGCAATCACCGCGAGGCGATCGCTGGCGACCTGGATGACGTCGAGGAGTTCGAAGTTGCTCGGAATCTGCAGGCGCACGACCCCGCCGCGAGCCGGCATCAGCGCGCACCTCCGGCGATGCGCAGACGCTGTGGCGCGGGATAGTTGGACGTCAGAACAGCCTCCGGTTGCACGGTTTTCGACAGCAATACTAAACCGATTCCCGTCAGGAACGCGAATGCTATAGTGCCAATCATGCGCCCGTCCGCGGTAACCGAGACAATCGCCCCTTCCGAGCGGGTCCAGGGTCGGGTCACGGTGCCGGGCGACAAGTCGATCTCTCATCGCTACGCGATGCTGGCCGCGCTCGCTGACGGCGTCTCGACCATCCGCGGCTACTCCACCGGTTTCGATTGCCGCACCACGCTCGCGTGCCTGCGCGCGCTCGGCGTCGACATCGCCTGGGATCCGGATCGGGTGACGATCACCGGCCGTCCCGACGGATTCGTGCAGCCGGACCGTCCACTGGACGCGGAAAACTCCGGGACGACGATGCGGCTGTTGTCCGGGATCCTTGCCGCGCAGCCGCTCGTCGCAACGATCACCGGCGATGCCTCGTTGTGCCGCCGGCCGATGCGGCGCGTCACCTCGCCCCTGACTACGATGGGGGCGCGGGTCGACTCCAACGACGGCCGTCCACCTCTGACCATCCACGGCGCTCGCCTCCACGGCATCGTCCATCAGCCGGAAGTTCCGAGTGCGCAGATCAAAAGCTGCGTGCTGCTGGCCGGCCTTGGCGCATCAGGGACGACGACCGTCCACGAACCGGCACCGACTCGCGATCATACGGAGCGGGGCCTGCAAACGTTCAATGCCCAGGTCGCCTCCGAGTCCGGCCAGGTGACGATCGCGGGTGGCCAACGTCTCACGGCCCGCGACGTGACCGTCCCCGGCGACCTGTCGAGCGCCGCGTTCTGGGCCGCGCTCGCGGCTGGAACTCCGGGGGGTTCCGTGACGATCGACGGCGTCGGATTGAACCCGACGCGGACGACTGTGCTCGAGATCCTTCGTCGTGCGGGCGCCGACGTCGAAGTGCACGTCGATGATCCGGCGTCGGCGGAACCGTCAGGAACGCTTCGAGTCGCGGCGCGAGACTGGAACGACTTCTCGATCGCGCCGTCCGAGGTGCCTGGTGTCATCGACGAGATCCCGGCGCTCGCGGCACTCGCGGCGATGATGCCCGAGGGGAGGACGTTCGAAGTGCGGGGCGCGGCTGAATTGCGAGTCAAGGAAAGCGACCGAATTTCGTGTCTCGCGGCCGGGCTGCGGGCGATGGGCAGCCAGGTCGAGGAGTTCGAGGACGGCTTCCGCCTGACGGCCAGACGCCTTCACGCCGCGACCCTCGACTGTGCCGACGATCACCGGCTGGTGATGGCGTTTGCCATCGCGGCGACGCGCGCGTCCGGTTTCGTGACGATCCTCGACAGCTCCCCGGCCGCCATCTCCTACCCCGAGTTCTTCGAGAATCTCTGCGGGCTGACCCTGGCCGGCGCGTAACGTGACCGCTGACAAAATTTACCTGGTGGGATTCATGGCGGCCGGCAAGAGCACCGTCGCCCGCGCGCTCGCGCAGCGACTCCACTGGCGGGCCGAGGACGTCGATGAGCTGATCGAGGCCCGCGAGCGCCGGCCGGTGGCGGATATTTTTCAGAAGCACGGGGAGCAGTATTTTCGCGCGGCGGAGCGTGAGATCCTGAAACTCTTGTTGCCCCTGAGGCATGTCGTGGTTGCGACCGGTGGAGGCACCTTCATGGACCCCGAGAACCGTACCGCCATCAATATGGACGGGGTCTCGGTGTGGCTCGACGTGCCGCTCGAGGAACTGCTCGCGCGCATCCCGGTCGACGGCCGGCGCCCGCTGGCAGCCGACCGCGCCTCGATGGAGCGACTGTTTGCGATGCGTGTGACCGCGTATGCGAGCGCCAGCATCAGGGTGGAGGCGGGCGGGGTGGCACCGGAAGCGGTGGCGGAGCGGATCATCGAATGCGTCTCCTGATCGTGTCGGATATTCACGCGAACGTCGACGCCTTCGACGCCGTCCTCGAAGCGGCGGAAGGCGAGCGATGGGATCGCGCGCTGGTCCTCGGGGATCTCGTCGGCTACGGCGCTGAGCCGAACGCAGTGATCGAACGCGTGCTGTCGTTGAATCCGCTGGCGGTGATCCGCGGCAATCACGACAAGGCGGCGTGCCGCCTCGCCGATGCCAGCGACTTCAACCACGTCGCCAGGGCGGCGGCCATGTGGACCGCCGAAACGCTGACCGATGAAAACCGGGCCTATCTCACGCGCTTGCCCATGGGCCCGATCTCGACCGACGACACTGTGGAGATCTGCCACGGCGCGCCGTTTGACGAAGATCACTACATCTTCGATCTGCCGGACGCGGGCCACGCGCTCGATACCACCGCGCGCCCGATCTGCTTCTTCGGGCACACGCATCTACCCGTGGTCTATCGACGCGACTCAGAGGGAGATACCGGCTTCGTCCCGGAAGTCGAGCACCATCTCGATTTGCCGCTCGGTGACGGCGCCAGGTACTTGATCAATCCGGGTGCAGTGGGACAACCCAGGGACGGCGACCCGCGCGCGGCGTTCGGGATCTACGACACCCAGCGCCGAGTGATGACGATGAGCCGCGTCGACTACCGCGTCGACCTCGCGCAGAAGCGCATCTTCGACGCCGGCCTTCCACCAAGCCTCGCACACCGCCTAGCTGTAGGACGCTAGGCGGATGAAAAATGGAAGATG
>JACDDJ010000531.1 GCA_013817065.1 Acidobacteriota bacterium | reverse complement strand
GATCAGCGGCATCGGCCCAAAGCTGGCGCTCTCGGTCCTCTCCGGCATCGAGCCGCCCGACCTCGTGCGTGCGATCCAGACGCAGGACGTCGCGCGGCTGATGGCCATCCCCGGCGTCGGCAAGAAAACGGCGGAACGGATCGGCCTGGAGTTGAAGGATCGGATGCCGCAGTCCCTGCAGGCTGCCGCCGATACGATGAAGCCGGCCGGCCCCGAAGATCAGCTGCGCGACGACCTGCTGTCAGCGCTCGTGAATCTCGGCTATCAGCGCGTGCCCGCAGAGAAGGCCATCGATCGCGAGTTGCAGCGCCTGCCGGGCGCGCCGTTCGAAGACGCTTTACGCGCGGTGCTCAGGGCCCTGATGAAATGACGGACGACCGTCTCCTGACGACGACGCGGGTGGACGAGGACGTCCAGTACGAGGCCGGGCTGCGTCCACGCTCGCTGGACGAGTACATCGGGCAGGAGCGCATTCGCGAGAACCTGCACGTCTCGATCACCGCGGCGCGCCAGCGCGGCGAGGCGCTCGACCACGTGCTTCTTTATGGTCCGCCCGGACTCGGGAAGACCACCCTGGCGACAGTCATCGCCAACGAGCTTGGCGTCCCGATTCGGCCGACCGCGGGCCCGGTGATCGAGAAGGCTGGTGATCTCGCGGCGATGCTGACGAGCCTGCAGGCGCGTGATGTGCTGTTCATCGATGAGATCCATCGAATGGCGCCGACGATCGAAGAGATCCTCTATCCGGCGATGGAGGACTACGAGCTGGACATCATGATCGGGCAGGGGCCTGGGGCTCGCTCCGTCAAGGTGCCGGTGCAGCGCTTTACGCTCGTCGGGGCGACGACCCGAACGGGCCTCCTGACCTCGCCGCTCCGGGCCCGCTTCGGCATCGTCCACCGGCTCGACTACTACACTGCCGCCGACATCGAGGAGATCGTGCGACGCTCGGCGCGCATTATCGGGGTCGAGATCGAGGACGAGGCGGCAGTTGAAATTGCCAGGCGTTCGCGCGGCACACCTCGCGTCGCGAACCGGCTGTTGCGCCGCGTGCGCGACTATGCCCAGGTTCGTGCCGATGGACGAATCTCCCTCGAGGTGGCGCAGCGCGCACTGAAGTTACTCGAAGTCGATGAACACGGCTTCGACGAAGTCGACCGCAGGCTGCTGCGGACGATAATCGATAAGTTCAGCGGCGGCCCGGTCGGCGTCGCCAGCCTCGCGGCCGCGATGAGTGAAGAACGCGATGCGCTCGAGGACATTTACGAGCCGTTTCTGATTCAGATCGGTTTTCTCGATCGGACGCCTCGCGGCCGGGTCGCCACGCCGCGCGCCTATGAATATTTCGGGCTGCCTGCCCCTGGAAAGGATCGTTTGTGGTGAGCCACGCTGTTGGCCGTGTCGCGCCCGCCGAGGGTCAATCTCTTCGCCGCGTCAAGATCGCCGGCCTGTCGACTTACGTTCCACCCAAGGTTTTGACCAACGACGATCTCGAGAAGCTCGTCGACACCAGCAACGAGTGGATCCTTCAGCGCACCGGCATCAAGGAACGCCACATCGTCGATCCCGGGGTGGCGACATCCGACCTGGCGAAGGAAGCGGCGGTCGGCGCGATGCGGCAGGCCGGAGTGACACCAGACGAAATCGGGTTCATCGTGGTGGGTACGACCACCCCCGATACGATCTTTCCCAGCACCGCGTGCAATCTTCAGCACAAGATCGGTGCGCACAACGCCTGGGGATTCGACCTCGGGGCCGCCTGCTCGGGATTCACCTACGCGTTGACGACGGGCATGCAGATGGTCGCAACCGGCGCGCACGATCACGCGCTCGTGGTCGGCGCCGACGTGATGTCGAGCATCATCGACTACAAGGACCGGACCACCTGCGTACTCTTCGGCGACGGCGCTGGGGCCGTCGTCCTCTCGCCAGCGGCCGAGGACGAGCCGCACATCATCGGCTTCTCGCACGAGATCGACGGGAGTGGAGGTCCCGCGCTGCAGATGCCGGCGGGCGGCAGCCGGATGCCGGCTTCACACGAGACGGTGGAGAAGCGCCTGCACTACGTGAAGCAGGACGGGCAGGCGGTGTTCAAGTTCGCTGTTCGCAAGATGGAAGAGATCGCTCACCGGCTGCTCTCGAAGCACGGTCTCGATGCCTCGGAGATCGATCTGTTCGTGTCACACCAGGCGAATCGCCGTATCATCACCGCGGCCGCTGAACGCCTGGGATTGCCGGACTCGAAAGTCATCATCAACCTCGAGATGTACGGCAACACGACTGCCGGTACGATCCCCCTGGCGCTGGCGGACGCCGTTGCGCAGGGACGCCTGAAGCGTGGCGACCTCGTTCTGCTGATCTCCGTGGGTGCGGGTTTCACAGTCGGCTCCGTGCTGCTACGCTGGAGCCTGTAGAGCGGCGAGGCCGCGCGACGGGTGCGCGGCGATATTAACCGATGGCGGCCGTCTTCCTTCTCTCTCCTGCAAACTGCGGCGGCAACCGCGCCCGGATCGTCATGTCGGAGCGCGCGACATTCGAGCTGGCGAGGCGGCTCCGATCGCCGTCGGGTGCACCACTCGGAGAAATCTTTTCCTTCCTGAGCGGCCTCTACTTCCGGGGCAAGCTCGCCTATGGGCGAAGCTTCGCCTGCGTCCCTGATGGACTTGAGCTCGACGGGGCCGGTGTGTTCGTCATTACCGCCAACGCCGGACTGCGTTCGCCCGACACGGCCGTGACCCTCGATGCGATCCGTAGCTTTGCTGGGGTCGACGTGTCAGCCGACAACCCGCAGTACCGCCTCCCGCTCGAGCGCAGCGCCGGCGTTCTCGCCACCGAGATTGGTGACTGTCCCGTCGTGCTGCTTGGCAGCATCGCCTCTCCGAAGTACGTGGACGTGCTGTTGGAGATATTCGGCGAGCGACTGCTCTTTCCCGAGGCCTTCGTCGGTCGCGGTGACATGAGTCGCGGCGGTCTGCTCCTGCGGTGCGTGGCCTCGGGCGAGGAGCTGACCTACGTCCCCGTCGCCGGCGCGGTCCGCAAAGGGACGCGGCCGCCCCGCCTCGACCCAGCGACGCGGCCCAAGCCGGGGTCGCCCTAAGAACACACCAACGACGGCAGCCCCAAAAGGGCTGCGCTACAACCGGACGACTATACGCGCAGAACCTGTAGCGCAGGGCTGTAGCCCTGCCGACAGAGACGCCCTGCTACCGGTCTATCTGGACAACGCCGCTGGCGTCACCGCTACATGGTGATTCCGTCCACGCAAAGACTTCGTAGCTGCCGACACGCGCGAAGGCGTGCGTGATCCTGGTGGGCAGTTGACCTTCGATCGTCTGCTCGTTTCCGTCCCCAAAGTCGACGGACACGCGGCAGGTACCCCGGCCCTCAATCGTGATGTTCACGCGTGTTAGGACCCGCGCCCGCGTCGGTGAGATGACGAGCCGGTCCAGCGCGCCTCTCGAGCTCGCCATGGTGAGTGTGTCCTGGGACCTGCCCTGGCACGGAGCCTCGGCCGTCGCGGCGACGACAAAGGTTCCCGACGGCGGGTAGACGTGGGTCACGCCCTCCGGGAGGACACTGATCCGCCGCTCGCTGTTGCCGTCACCGTACTCCAGCAGGTAGGAGCACCTGCCGCTTCCCGCCACCTGGATCGTGGCGGCTCCCGGCCGGCCGCCCGGATTGGACCTGACCGACACAGCGTCGAGACGCGCGGACGCCGCCTGGCCGCCTTCAACCTCGAGTCGGGCGGTGTGTCGCCCTCCTTCGCACGGTGGAGCCGCGGACGCGGTGACGTTGTAGCCACGTGCAACCGAGTAGACGTGCGTGAATGTGTGCGGCAGCTGGACGGAGAACTCCTGCGTGTTGCCGTCGCCGAACGCAACGCTAACGTGGCAAGAGCCCTGGCCCTCCATCCTCATGTTGACGGGGTCACCT
>JACDDJ010000530.1 GCA_013817065.1 Acidobacteriota bacterium | reverse complement strand
GATCTGCTTCGCCTCGCGCAGCAGATCGACGCCTGAGACTTCCGGCATCCGCACATCGGTCACCACGAGATCGAACCGGCCGTCCCGCAATGCCTCGAGCGCGGTCCGGCCGTCATCGGCGGTCGTTACGTCATACCCCTCGCGCCGCAACGCGAACGACAACATCTGCCGCATCGACGGCTCATCGTCGACGACGAGCACCCGGGCGGTTGGTCCCGCCGCCACCACTGGCGCCGTCGCCGTATCCCACATCTGTTCTGCCATCACTGAACTTTCTCCGCCTCGACCGGTACACCGGCCTCACGCGAATTGGCTGGAAAGCGCACCAGCACCCGGGTGCCGCTGCCACGTTCCGATGTCACTTCGATCTCGCCTCCGTACTCCGCGACAATGCGCTGCACGATCGACAGGCCCAGGCCGGTCCCACGCACGAAGCCGGCGCGGAACGGCTGGAAGATGCCGTCGAGATCCTCGGCCGCGATGCCGGTGCCCTCATCGAGGACGTCGATCACGACTTCATCTGCATCCTCGTTGGCACCTTCCCGCCGGCATGCCGAAAGGGTCAGCGTCCCGCCGTTGGACATCGCACGCAAGCCGTTGGTCGCCAGGTTCCACACGATTTGCCGGATCTGGCTCTCGTCTGCGCTGAGCCACACCGGTGACGACGGCGCCTGGATCGCAATCCGGTGTTTCGCATTCAACTCCGGGCTGTTCTCGAGCAGCCTCCCCGCGTCGGTGACGATGCGCGCAACATCCACCGGCGCGATCGCCTGCCGCTGTGGACGCGCATACGCCAGGAAGCTCCGGATCGTGTCGTTCAGCCGATCCGATTCCCTGAGGACGATGTCCATCAACTGCGACTGCTCATCGTTGAGCGGCAGATCCTGCCTCAGGATCTGAATCGACCCGGCCATCGAGGCCAGCGGATTCCGGATCTCATGGGCAATGCCAGCCGCCATTTCACCTACCGCCGCGAGCCGCTGCTGAAACTGGGCCTCGCGTTCTTCCTTGCGCGCCTGCGTGACGTCCCGAAACGTCAGCACGAAGCCAGCCGCCCCTCGCGGTGTCACCAGCGGCGCGGTGCTCAGACCGAGTTCGATCCGGCGGCCGTCCGGCAGACGGAACGTGAAATCGAGCCGCGGCATGACGGCGCGGCCTTCGATGCCGCTGAATACCTCGTTGAACGAGTCGGGCAACGACAGGATCTCGACCGCTTTGCCGCCAATCGCGGCGGCAGGCTCGATCCCGGTGATCGCCGTCGCGGCGCGGTTGAACGTCAGGATGCGCCCTTCGATATCCGTCGTCGCCAGTCCGCTCGTCAGGCTGTCGATGATGTGACGGCTGAAGGCCTGCAGGTCCTCAATCCGATCAGAGGCCCGCTGCAGCTCGATATCGGCCTGCCGCAACCCTTGCGCGAGAAACGCGGTCAAGCCTGCGACCGCAGCGAACCCGAACAGGTTGAGACCGACGGTGAACATCGCCAGCTTCATCGGCGGCAGAACCTGCCCCGGCGGCAAGGCAAATCCTGGCGCTCCGGCGAACTGGGCGGCCACGAGCCCGGCGTAGAGCGTACAACTGAGGACGCCGACCATGATGCCGCCCCGGCGCGACTCCACCGTGGTCGCGGCAATGATCGGCAGCGTGTACAGCGAGGAGAAGTAGCTGTTGATACCCCCCGTCAAGTACACGAACGCCGTTACGACAATCGCATCGAGCGCCAGCTGCAGATCGATCAGCCACCGGTGCTGCTCGGTACGGCGCAGCAGCATCACGTACGCGGCGGTCAGCGCAAAGGTCAGACCGATGAGCGCGAAGAACGCGTCGGTGTCGACCGCCCGCGAGTCCGGCGACGTGATCTGGATCAGCGTCCCGGCGCCGAGCAGTATCGACGCGACGGCCGCTCGCCCGGCCATCAGCCACAGCAGCTTGCGGCGAAGGGTGGAAACCATCAGTAGCTCTCAGCTCCCGGCTGTCAGCTCTCGCCTAGGTCAACTTGCTGATCAGGTCGAAGATCGGCAGGTACATCGCGATGACGATGCCGCCGACGACGACACCGAGGACAGCGATCATCACGGGCTCCATCAGCGTCAGGAGTCCCGCAACCGCGGTGTCGACTTCTTCCTCGTAGAAGTCGGCGATCTTCGAGAGCATCGTGTCCAGCGCACCGGTCGTCTCGCCAACGTTGATCATCTGGACGACCATGGACGGGAACACGCCGGTCTCACGCAGCGGTGCGGAGATCGTCTCGCCGCGTTCGATGGCCGAGCGCGTCACCTGGATCGCATCCTCGATGATCGCGTTTCCGGCGGTCCGCGCCGTGATGTCGAGGCCGTCCAGGATCGGCACGCCCGAGGCCATCAGCGTCGACAGCGTCCGACAGAACCGTGCGACCGCCACCTTGCGCAGGATGTTCCCGAGAATCGGCAGCTTCAGCATGATCGCGTCGAGCACCCGCCGTCCGTTTTCGGTCGCGTAGTAGGTCTTGATCGCCCATCCGGCCACGCCCATCACGATGATCAGGATCCAGCCGTAGGAGACGAGCATGTCGCTCAGGCTGATGACGACCCGGGTCGCGAGCGGCAGCTGCGCACCGAGTCCGGCAAACAACTGGGCGAAGGTGGGGATCACCTTCCAGAGGATGGCGCCGACGACAATCGCGGCAATCACGATGACCGCGATCGGGTAGATCATCGCAGACTTGACTTCGCCCTTCAGCTTCACCGACTTCTCGATGTAGACCGCCAGCCGCTTGAGAATGGTGTCGAGAATACCGCCGGCTTCACCGGCCGCGATCATGTTCGTGAAGAGCGCGTCGAAGGTTTTCGGGTGCTTCTTCATCGCATCCGCCAGGGCGGCGCCGGCCTCGACGTCCTCGCGCGTTTTCAGGATGACGCCGGAGAATCCCTTGTGCGGCTCCTGCTTGCCGAGGATGTCGAGACACTGGACGAGCGGCAGGCCGGCATCGATCATGACCGAGAACTGCCGCACAAAGATGGCGAGGTTCTTCGACGGCACCTTGACGCCGCCCTTTGCAGCTTTCTTCGCGGCGGCGGCTTTGGCGGCCTTGGCGGCATTGATGCGCGTGACCATGATCTGCTCGCGGCGCAACGCGGCGACCGCGGCGTCCATGGTGTCGGCGACGCGCTCGCCGGTCACGTTCTGTCCGCCGCGGGTTCGTCCGGAATAGGCAAATGTCGGCATGGCGTACTTTCTTTGTTACCTGGCCGCCGGGCGCGGCGGCATTCCCGGACGATTCATCCCGGCGCCCGGGACAACTCCTGAGCCGCGAGCAATCATCTGCTCGAGTTCGTCCTTCATCGACGAGGCGTTCATCGCCGCTTCGAGCGTGATCATCCGCCGGTGATACAGGGTCGCGAGCGACTGATTCATCGTCTGCATGCCCAGCTTTTCCTGGCCGGTCTGCATCGTCGAGTAGATCTGGTGAACTTTGTCGTCGCGGATCAGGTTCCGAATTGCGGGATTCGGCACCATGATCTCGAGCGACATCACGCGCCCGGTACCGTCCGCCTTCGGCAGGAGCGTCTGGCAGACGATCCCCTCGAGAACGAGCGAGAGCTGCGTGCGAATCTGTCCCTGCTGGTGCGCGGGAAAGACGTCGATAATGCGATTGATCGTCTGCGCCGCGGAGTTGGTGTGCAGCGTCGCGAACGTGAGATGGCCGGTCTCGGCGATCCGCAGTGCCGATTCGATCGTCTCGAGGTCGCGCAGCTCGCCGATGAGGACGATGTCGGGATCTTCACGGAGTGCGGCACGCAGGGCGGCGGCAAACCCGTGCGTGTCGCTGTGGACCTCGCGCTGGTTGACCAGGCAGCCTTTGTGCTGGTGGATGTATTCGATCGGATCCTCGATCGTGAGGATGTGCTCGCGTCGTTCCGTATTGATCTTGTCGATGATGGCCGCGAGCGTGGTCGAC
>JACDDJ010000529.1 GCA_013817065.1 Acidobacteriota bacterium | reverse complement strand
GTCTCGCCGAAGCGAGGACGGGAAGGCCGACAACTCGTCGTCAAACGTTATCGGTGACGAGGAAATTGTCCTGATCGATGAGGTGCTGACCCCTGACTCGTCGCGGTTCTGGCCGCAGGAATCATACGCGCCCGGCCACGGCGTTCCGAGCTTCGACAAGCAGTTCGTGCGCGACTATCTCGAGGACATCAAGTGGAACAAGCAACCGCCGGTTCCATCGCTTCCTGACCCGGTGATCCAGAAGACGCGCGAGAAGTACATCGAGGCGTTCCGCCTGCTCTCCGGCCGCGAGCTCATCTAAGCCGGTGCGCGACCAGCTCGAAAAGCTCGTCCAGGAAATGCTCGACAAGGGCGTGCTCTATGACGATGCCCGTCGTGAGTTCGAGAAGATGTTCATCGCGCGCGCCTTGCAGAGATCGAAAGGCAGCGTAGGCGATGCTGCCGAGCTGCTCGGCATGCACCGCAACACCGTCGCTCGCAAGATGACCGAATACCGGATTAAGCGTTCCGCTTAATCCATCAGCATTCGGCACGGCCGCAAGCAGCCTGACTCTTTACCATTTGCCCTCTTCCATCTACCATCCTGGTCGTCAGAATTAGCAGTCGACCCGGCAGACTGCTTGACAGGACGCCGGCCCTCCGCTACATTAGCAGTCGGGCGCACCGAGTGCTACCGCACATGTGAGCCCCACGGCTTATTCCTAGGCTTTTAGGTCGTTCAACACCACCAATCAACCGTTTTCGCGGGAGAGACGCGCAGTATGGCAGCCACGAAATCTGAAGTCGGTATCCGTCCCCTGCACGATCGGGTCATCGTGCAGCGCATTGAAGAAGGCGAACAGAAGGTCGGCGGGATCATCATCCCGGACTCGGCCAAAGAAAAGCCCCAGCAGGGCAAGGTGATCGCCGTCGGAAAGGGCAAGATCGAGAAGGACGGCAAGGTGACGCCGCTCGACGTGAAGGAAGGCGACACGATCCTGTTCGGCAAGTACTCGGGCCAGGAGATCAAGCTCGAAGGCACCGAATACCTGATCATGCGCGAGGAAGAGATCCTCGGCGTCCTCACGAAGTAGCTTTCGGCTTTCAGCCGACCGCTCCTCGCGGAGCCGGGGCTGCAGGCATCGGTGAGTTCGGGTTTTATAGATGGCTGACAGCTCATAGCTGACAGCTCGACAACGGAGATAAGAGATTTATGGCAAAGCAGATTATTTACGGCGAGGAATCCCGGCAGGCCATCCTGCGCGGCGTGAACCAGCTCGCCAACGCCGTCAAGGTGACGCTCGGTCCCAAGGGCCGCAACGTCGTGCTCGACAAGAAGTTCGGCTCCCCCACCATCACCAAGGACGGCGTCACCGTCGCGAAGGAAATCGACCTCAAGGACCCGCTCGAGAACATGGGCGCCCAGATGGTCCGCGAAGTGGCGAGCAAGACGTCCGATATCGCTGGTGACGGCACCACGACCGCGACCGTGCTCGCGCAGGCGATCTTCCGCGAAGGCGCGAAGAACGTCGTCGCCGGTGCGAACCCGATGGAGCTGAAGCGCGGCATCGAGAAGGCGGTCGAAGCCGTCGTCAACGAGCTGAAGAAGCTGTCGAAGCCGGTGTCGGGCACGATGATCGCCCAGGTCGGCACGATCTCGGCGAACAACGACGAGACCATCGGCAAGATCATCGCTGAAGCGATGGACAAGGTCGGCAAGGACGGCGTCATCACCGTCGAAGAAGCCAAGTCGATGGAGACCTCGCTCGAGGTCGTCGAGGGCATGCAGTTCGACCGCGGCTACCTCTCGCCCTACTTCGTGACCGACCCGGAGCGGATGGAAGTGGTCGTCGAGAACCCCGTCATCCTGATCCATGAGAAGAAGATCAGCTCGATGAAGGACCTCCTGCCGCTGCTCGAGCAGGTGGCCCGCGCCGGCCGTCCGCTCGTGATCATCGCCGAGGACGTCGACGGTGAAGCGCTCGCGACGCTCGTCGTGAACAAGCTGCGTGGCACGCTCCAGGCCGTTGCCGTCAAGGCGCCAGGCTTCGGCGATCGCCGCAAGGCCATGCTCGAGGACATCGCGGTCCTGACCGGCGGCCGGGCGCTGACCGAGGACCTCGGCATCAAGCTCGAGAACATCAAGCTCGAAGACCTCGGCAAGGCGAAGAAGGTCACGATCGACAAGGACAACACCACGATCGTCGAGGGCTCGGGCGCCCAGAGCGCGATCGAGGGCCGCGTGAAGCAGATTCGCACGCAGGTCGAAGAGACCACGTCGGATTACGATCGCGAAAAGCTGCAGGAGCGCCTCGCAAAGCTCGTCGGCGGCGTGGCGGTGATCAAGGTCGGTGCGGCCACCGAGACCGAGATGAAGGAAAAGAAGGCGCGCGTTGAAGACGCGATGCACGCCACCAAGGCGGCGGTCGAAGAGGGCATCGTTCCCGGCGGCGGCGTCGCGCTGCTGCGGGCGAGCAAGGCGCTCGATTCGCTGAAGCTCGAAGGTGACCAGGCCGTCGGCGTGGCGCTGATCCGCAAGGCCATCGAGGAGCCGCTCCGCTGGATCGCGACCAACGCGGGTCAGGAAGGTTCGATCGTCGTCCAGAAGGTCAAGGACTCGAAGGGTGAGGACGGCTACAACGCCGGCACCGACACCTACGAGAACCTCGTGTCCGCCGGCGTCATCGACCCGGTCAAGGTGGTCCGCACCGCGCTGCAGAACGCATCGTCGATCGCGTCCCTGCTTCTCACCACCGAGGCTCTCGTCAGCGAGATCCCCGAGGAGAAGAAGGAATCGGGCGGCGGCGGAATGCCCGGCGGCGGCGGTATGGGCGGAATGTACTAACGCGCTCACGCGCGTAACGCCCAACTACCAAACGTCCAACTGCCAAGTTGCGACGGGTGAACGTAAGGAAGGCCGGCTGGGAGAGATCCCGGCCGGCCTTTTTTGTTGGACAGGAGTTCGGCTTCGCGCGGCTGGCCTGATGCCTTGAGCTCGTGCCCAGGGCAACCACGACATCGCCGGAAGCGCGGCTTTCTTCGGTCAGGGTTTCTTCAGTCGCATGCCAGAGAGCTGCGCAACCGCCGCGAGCGTCGTCTGGGCGGCGTTGAGGCCCAGCCGGAAATCCTTATCGCTGTAAGTCGCGAACACGTCGGTTGGCTGATGCCAGTTGGGATCCCACCCGAAGCCGACATGATCGCGGCGCTCGTTCTCGCGCAGCGAGATCGCCGGGATGATGTCCTGGAACGGCACCGAGTCGGTGCTCTGCATGTGACTGCCGACCGTCACCGGGTAGTCGGTCGCGTACCGCTCGTTCGCGTTCTTGAGGAACCACGCCAGCTTCTGGGATTCACCGACCATTTTCGAGTTCTCCTGGAACTCGACGTTCACGTCAGCTTCACGGCGCTGCTCCGGCGGAAGTTTGCCATCCGGCCCCGGCATGCCGTGGTCGAACATCATCATGTCGTGCTGGATCATGCCGAGCCACTTCGGCTCTGGGTACTTGCCCGATCCGGCAGGATCTTCCTTGCCCTGCAGACCCTGTCGCTGGTGGACGTAGGCGCGCGCCCCTCTCAACCCGCCCTCTTCGCCGTTCCACAATGCGAAACGGATCGACACGTCCGTGACCACCTCCGGCGCGCTGAAGATGCGCGCCAGCTCCATCACGATCGCCGTACCGGACCCATCGTCGTTGGCGGCCTCGCCGTACCCGATGCCGTCCATATGGGCCCCGATGATGTACATCTCGCCCGGCCGCGTGGCGCCCCATTTCGTGCAATACACCTGGTCCACGGGACCTGGAATGATCGCCTGGGAGTTCAGCGCGCGAAGCGCTTCATCGGGTTGCCGCATCGGATCGTTGTTCACGCCGGTCGGCCCGCCGAAGCCCTTGCCGCCTGCGCCGCGCCGCACCGGATCGTCCGGCGTCCCGGCCGGCGTGGGGCGCGGTTCGGCCG
>JACDDJ010000528.1 GCA_013817065.1 Acidobacteriota bacterium | reverse complement strand
CCGCACCACTGGTGCGGTCCGGCGCTTCACCATCCCGCTCCGGCCGGTTCTCGCGGCAGTGGTGTGCGTGTTCACGTTACCGCTGCTGATCGGCCTCGGAGCCCGGTGGAGCGCTGACGCGAGAATCTCTCAGCTTCGGGCCGACAACGCGGAGCTGGAACTTGAAAACGCCAGCTATCGTGAGGCGACCGGCGAGCTGGCCGGGCAGATCGCCTCCCTCCAGACAGCGATGGACGACATCGGCGCCAAGGCGGCAGTCGATCCAGACGCCGACCGGGCGATGAGCCGCTTGCCGGCGCGGTTGCGCAGCCGGGCGATGGGGGGCGGATCCGACGTTGGCGCCATCGTGAGCGACGCAATCGGCGCGTCCGACAGCCCGTTCGGTGTTCTGCGTGGGCTCCTCGGCGCAATCGAGAACCGGCTCGCGAACGTGCGGACGGGGGTCGAGCGACGGCAGGCCCTGGCGTCCGCAACCCCGTCTATCTGGCCGCTCACCGGGTGGATCTCATCCGGGTTCGGGAGCCGGCGGGATCCATTCACAGGCGGCACCGATTTCCACCCGGGACTCGACATCTCGGGCAACACGGGACAGGCAATCCAGGCTCCCGCCGACGGCAACGTGGTCGACGCCTCCTACACCGGCAACTACGGGAATCTCGTCACCATCGATCACGGGTTTGGGATTACAACCCGCTACGCCCACTTGTCCCGTTTCGGCGATCAGTCCTGGGCAAGAGGTTCGGCGTGGGCAAGTCATCGGCTACGTGGGCACGACCGGCCGCTCGACCAGTTCCCACCTCCACTACGAGGTGCTGGTCAACGGCCAACTGACCAACCCGCTGAACCTCCTCTCGGGCCGCTGAGGTCCGGCCGCGAAGCGCGGCACGCCTCAACGTCACTCCGTCCGCACTCCGTCCGCGCCCTCGTCTCGAGCCCGCCGGCACCCTCAACGCCAGTCCGACCGCGCCCTCTGCGTAAGCTATAATCTTCGGATATTCACCTGACAGATTTCTCCCCTGATGATCGTTAATACAATCCTGGCGAAGGTTATCGGCACGCAGAACGAGCGTGACCTGAAAAAGCTTAGGCCATTCGTCGCCCTGATCAACGCCAAGGAGCCTGAAATCCAGGCGCTCTCGGACGCGCAGCTCCGCGAGAAAACGATCGAGTTCCGCACCCGCTACGGCACCGGAGAAGCGCTCGACGACCTCCTGCCGGAGGCCTTCGCGGTGGTCCGCGAGGGTGGACGACGCGTGCTGAACATGCGGCACTTCGACGTGCAGCTGATTGGCGGGATGGTCCTGCACCGCGGCCGGATCGCCGAGATGAAGACCGGCGAAGGCAAGACGCTGGTTGCGACGCTTCCGGCCTACCTCAATGCTCTCGCCGGCAAAGGCGTCCACGTCATCACCGTCAACGACTACCTGGCGCGCCGCGACTCCGAGTGGATGGGACGACTCTACAGGTTCCTCGGCTTGAGCGTCGGCGTCATCCAGCACGAGCTCAACGACCAGGAGCGCCAGGTCGCTTATGGCGCCGACATCACCTACGGCACCAACAACGAATACGGTTTCGACTACCTCCGCGACAACATGAAGTTCGACCTCGCGCACTATGTGCAGCGTGGTCACCACTTCGCGATCGTGGACGAAGTCGACAGCATCCTGATCGACGAGGCGAGAACGCCCCTCATTATCTCCGGGCCGGCGGAGGAGTCCACCGATCTCTATTACGAGGTGGACCGGATCATCCCGAGTCTCAAGCCCGGCAAGACCGTCCAGGGCAACGTCAAGGCGGAAGATCGGGAAGAGCTCGAAAAGACCGGCGACTACATCATCGACGAGAAGCACAAGACGGTAAATCTGACCGAATCGGGGATGGCCAGGGCCGAGAAGATGCTCGCCCACCGTCTCGCGCCCGATACCACCGGCCTTTACGATCCGGCGAACATGCCGCTGCTCCATCACGTGCAGCAGGGGCTGCGGGCGCACACGCTGTTCCGGCTCGACGTCGACTACATGATCAAGGACGGCCAGGTCGTCATCGTTGACGAGTTCACCGGCCGCCTGATGCCCGGACGCCGCTGGAGCGACGGCCTCCACCAGGCGGTCGAAGCCAAGGAGAAGGTCAAGATCGAGCGGGAGAACCAGACGCTCGCCACGGTCACCTTCCAGAACTACTTCCGCAAGTATTCAAAGCTGTCGGGCATGACCGGAACGGCCGACACCGAGGCCGTAGAATTCAACAAGATCTACAAGCTCGACGTCATGGTCATCCCGACCAACCGCATCCTGAAACGGATCGAAGAGCCCGACACCGTCTACCGGACCGAGAAGGAAAAGTACGACGCGATCGTCAACGACATCATCGAGAAGCAACAGTCCGGGCGTCCGGTCCTTGCCGGCACCGTCTCGATCGCGAAATCCGAACGACTCTCCCACCTGCTGAAACTTCGCGGCATCAAGCACGTCGTGCTGAACGCCAAGTACCACGCGCAGGAGGCCGAGATCGTCGCCCAGGCCGGACGCAAGGACACGGTGACGATCGCCACCAACATGGCCGGCCGCGGCACCGACATCCTGCTCGGCGGCAACCCCGAATACATCGCTCGTCAGCAGACGCTCGGCGATGAGATCGCGGAGAAGCTGCCGAAAAGCGAAGCGAAGTTCGTCGACGACGAGGAGTTCGTCTACTTCTATCACCTCGACAACTACTACCGCGTCAGCCGTCCCGAGTACGAGCGCATCTACGCGGCGCACAAAGCCGTCACCGATGCGGAGCACGACGATGTCGTGAACACTGGCGGCCTGCACATCATCGCGACCGAGCGGCACGAGGCGCGCCGTATCGACAACCAGCTGCGCGGCCGCGCCGGCCGCCAGGGGGATCCGGGGTCATCGCGCTTCTATCTCTCGCTCGAAGACGACCTGATGCGAATCTTCGGATCCGATCGCATCTCAGGGCTGATGCAGAAGCTCGGGATGGAAGAAGGCGTCCCGATCGAGCATGGGATGGTCACGCGCGCAATCGAGCGCGCGCAGAAGCAGGTCGAGGCGCAGAACTTCTCCGTCCGCAAGCACCTGCTCGAATACGACGACGTGATGAACAAGCAGCGCGAATCGGTGTACGCGCTGCGCCGCCAACTGCTCGAAGGCAGGATCCGGTTCGATCCCGAGGAAGGCGAGGAGCCGGAGATCCTCGAGAGCCGCGCCTATCTCGTCGACCTCGCCGAGGGGTTGCTCGAGAGCACGATCGGCACGTACGCGCCGGAGAACGTCGATCCCGAGGAGTACGACTACGCTGCGCTTCGGAACGCGGTGGCGGAAATCTACGGTCTGGATCCAGCCGAACTCGATGGTATCGAGATCGAGTCGATGAACGCCGACCAGATGGCCGACGCGCTGTGGGTGCCGATCATCGCGAAGTACGAGAACAAGGAACGGCTGGTGCCGGCCGAGATCCTGCGGCGTGTCGAGCGCGACATCATGCTGCAGATCGTCGACGCACAGTGGAAGGACCACCTCTACAGCCTCGACCATCTCAAGGAAGGCATCGGTCTGCGCGGCTACGGTCAGCGCGATCCGCTAGTCGAGTACAAGAAGGAAAGCTACGCGCTCTTCATGGCGATGAAGGACCGGATCGACGAAGAGATCGTCCGGTACTTGTGGCGTCTGACGCCGGTTCTCAATGAAGAAGGCGAAGCGACGCCTCCCCCGCCCCGGCCGGCACCACGTCGTCCGCCGCAGATCACGCTGAGTGGCCCCGCCAATAATCCGGCGCCGTCGCCCTTCGGCGCGATCAACAGTGGCTCCGCGGCAAATGCCGACCGACCACCGCGCCCGCCGCGCGTCGGCGGCGACGACTCGGTCAAGCAGGCGAAGCGCGACGAGCCGAAGGTCGGGCGGAACGACCCCTGCCCCTGCGGCAGCGGCAAGAAAT
>JACDDJ010000527.1 GCA_013817065.1 Acidobacteriota bacterium | reverse complement strand
GTGTGCCTCGGCACGCCTGCATCCGCCCAAACTGCGGGCTTCGTGTATGCAACGTTCCCGGCGACTCCGTGCCAGACCGGCGCCCCATGTTCTCGTCCTGAACTCCGCGTCTATGACGGGCAAACGGGTGCTCTCGTTATCACGCTGCCGCTCCCCACTGGCACCCGGCCGCTCGACGTGATCACGTCGCCCGATGGAACCCATGCCTACGTCTCGAATACGGACCCAAATGGGGGCGGTGCTGCTTCCTTGACGGTCGTCGACTTACGCCTCCATCGGATCGTAGGAACCTTTCCAACGGGTGGGGTCACGTATCCGGGACATGCCGGGAAGCTGGCAGTTAGCTCCGACGGCTCCAAAGTGTTCATCGCAGCCACGGCCTTGGAGCACGGCAGGCTCAGCGCCTTCGACACCACAACCAGAACGACAACGCAGACCGTCGCCATCCCGCCCTTCGCACAATTCATTGTCACTACCGAAACGCCCGGGCGGGTACACGTATTCTTCGACGTAAATCCACGGTTCGTCAGCAACCCGGTGCTCAGGTCCTACGATGCGGCTTCGCTCGGCGAGGTAGCATCCGCACCGGGGCCGCAGTCGCACCAAGCCATTGGACTTGCACGCTCCCGGGACGGGGAGCGGTTATACGCTCTGACCCGGCAGTACAACACGGGTGACCGCTTTCTGCTGGGGCCCAGTCGGCGGTTTACATATGCGGCCGACTCGCTCGCTTACCTGTCCAACTTCGCAGCTGGCGAGATTGCCGCTGCTCCCATTGAGCTTCTGGCTAGCAGCGGCCTGCTGGCCATCGACGACACGTTTGTGAAGCGGTACGCGCTGGAAGCTGAAACCTCTACCGCCGTCGCCGGGTTGCCGGGAAGGGGAAGGGACATGATCGTCGTGGGGGCCGATACCCGCGCCTTTGTCACGACTGAACGTGTGATACGCGAGCCGGGTGGCGAACCGTCAGGCGAGGACGCGATTGTTGCCGTGGACTTCACGACCGGCACCGTAACCCGGGTGGCTTCTGGATTTTCTTCGGCGATCACCAGCACGCCCGCCGCTGCCGCGTGCAGGTACGGCGTGGATTCTGGCTTCGTATCGTTGCCGCTCGTCGGTGGGATGAGCCAACTCCGTCTGACGACTACCTGCGACTGGGAGGCGAGCAGTAGCGCGCCATGGGTCCGGCTCTCAGCAACCCGAGGCTCAGGGACGACGGTGCTTGACGTCACCGTGGATTCCCATGTGTTGCCGGAGTCGCGGACGGCGACCCTTGTCATCGCCGGGCGGCGAGTCACTGTGACGCAGGCCGGTGGCGTGACTCAGGCGCCGTTCGGCTCGTTCGACACGCCGCAGGACGGCGCCGTGAATATCAATGGCTCGGTGGCGGTCGGCGGGTGGGCGCTTGACGACGTCGGGGTGCGGCGCGTCCTGATCTACCGCGACCCGGTTGCTGGCGAAGGCAACGATCTGATGTACATCGGTGATGCGGCGTTTGTCGAGGGTGCGCGGCCGGACGTACATGCCTTCCTCCCCGAAGCGCCGTTTGCTTCCCGAGCCGGATGGGGGCTGATGATCCTAACCAACATGCTGCCCAACGGTGGCAACGGAGTGTTCCGCCTCCACGCCGTCGCCGAGGACGTAGAAGGTCATCAAACTCTACTCGGCTCTCGCACAATTCATGTGGACAATGCCTCCGCAGGTCTGCCGTTCGGCGCAATAGACACGCCGGGGCAAGGCGAGACTGTTTCAGGCACGGTTGTGAACTGGGGCTGGGCGCTGACACCCGGTTCGAGCGCGACCATCCCGGCAGACGGCTCTACAATTGACGTGCTCATCGATGGCGTTGTCGTCGGGCATCCGACGTACGGATTCTTCCGTGCTGATATCGCGAGTCTGTTCCCCGGCTACACGAACAGCAATGCTGCAGTCGGCTATTTCTCAATCGACACGACTCTGCTCGCCAATGGAATGCACACGATTTCTTGGGTGGTGCGCGACAGCGCGGGCCGAGCCGCTGGTATCGGCAGTCGTTACTTCCATGTGTTCAATCCCTGAAGTAGATCATCGCTCCCAGATTTGCGCGGCTGCAACGGCCGGGTGGGCACCCGCAAGGGAGCCGAACGGGCTCACCCGAACCGAGATCCGGGATCTGTTCCACCGCCACTCGACTGACATCGACGAGGCCATGGACGTCCTGCAAGACGCTGAACTGGTTGAACGCGTCGATGAGCACACGAAGAAAGTAAGCTCATGGCATTCGAGCGAAAGACCTTTGGCATGGCTCCGCGAGAAGCCAGCCGCATCCACGGAAGGGCAAGTCCCAGGTGCTCGGCACGATCTCAGGGTGGTGGTCGACACTCCAAGCAGCCTTCTAAAATAGAGGTGAAGTAGATGGCAAGACAACCACCGCACCCGAAGAAGAAGGGCGCGCCAAAAACTGGCGGGCGTCAAAAGGGGACCAAAAACAGGGTAACCGTCGAGGGCTAAGATGTTCGCTGCCGCCCTGGTCGACGACCCGAAGTATCTGCGAAAACTGCGTCGGGATTTCTGCGCGCGCACCGGGCAGCCTTCGATCGAGGCGATGGTCTGGCATTACGCAAAGGGGAAACCAAAGGACACGCTCGCCGTGCAGGGTTCGCTCGACGTCACCGCCCTTAGAAAGGAGTACGCGGAGGCGGCCCGAAGAATGCCGCAGAAGCAACTTGACGCAATGGCCCCGGTCGCCGACCGTTTCTTAGCGGGACGGGACGAGAACCTGAAGAAAATCCTGAGCGTTTTTCAAGATTCTGGCGGACAGATTCTCCGCCGTGCAGGCCGAGCCCCTGGACACGGGTTTGGTCCCCTGGAGCAGCGGCGCTTTTGCACACTGCAAGCAGAGGGCAGGATCGCCGCGTAACTGACGATCAGCGGCGGCGCATCAATATCAATGCGCAGCCAGTTAGGCCGATCATCGGTATGGACCGGGTTCATTGTTAACACAAGTCCGGCAACATCGTTTACACCAAGGAGATGCCTTGGATGGAAACGAATGTCGTAGACGAGCGGCGGCAGTTTGTGCGGGATTTCGCGAGTGGTCATTGGTCGATGACCGAGCTCTGCGAGCGGTACGGGGTCACGCGACCGACGGGCTACAAATGGGTCGCCCGGCATCGCGCTGGCGGTGACGGCGGCCTGGTGGCGCGAAGCCGCGCACCCCACACCTGCCCGCACCGGACGGGCGGCGAGGTGGAAGCGCTGGTCGTGGCGGCGCGGCGCCAGTACGGCTGGGGCGCCAAGAAGCTCCTGAAGGTGCTCCGCACGCGGCACCCGGCGCTCGCCTGGCCGACGCGCAGTACGCTCAACGCCCTGCTCGAGCGCCACCACCTACTCCGGAAGAATCGACGCCGGCGCAAATGGACGCATCCCGGCGCCACGGCGTTGGACACCCAGCAGCCCAATCAAGTGTGGCCCGCCGATTTCAAAGGGCAATTCAAGACCGGCGATGGGCACTACTGCTATCCCTTGACGGTGACCGATCATTTCAGTCGCGCCTTGCTAGTCTGTCGCGGGCTCAGTTCGGTCAAGACGACGCTGGTCCGCCCCGTCTTCCGCGCCCTGTTTCGAGAGGTCGGGTTACCCGACGCGATCCGGACCGACAACGGCGCGCCGTTCGCCTCGACTGGCATTCATGGCCTCTCGTCCCTGAATGTCTGGTGGATGCAACTCGGCATCGTCCATCAACGGATCGCCCCGGCGAGCCCGCAGCAGAACGGCCAGCACGAACGGATGCACCGCGAACTCAAGCGCGAGACGGCGCGGCCAGCCGGAGGCACCGCCAAGGCCCAGCAGCGACGGTTCAACGCGTTCCGCCGGCGGTACAACGACGAGCGTCCCCAGACGAGGGGATTGGCGACTGCACCCCCACCTCGCTGTGGATGCCCTCCACCCGCCCCTATGCTG
>JACDDJ010000051.1:1132-13006 GCA_013817065.1 Acidobacteriota bacterium | reverse complement strand
GGTGTCGAGTGTGGGTGCACTGTCGCTGCAAAGCTGGACGCGGGCGGCGTTTCCCGGCACAATTGGGGTTCCTGTCTCGATCGGTGCCGTCGCCAAGTGGTAAGGCAGAGGCCTGCAAAGCCTCCATCCTCGGTTCAAATCCGAGCGGCACCTCCACCCTTTCTTCAAATATGGCGCAAGCGGGCCCAAGCTGCTCGAGGCGCGACCTTCGTTGCTTTTAGCGATCCTGAGGACCATACTGCGTATTAGCCCAATACGCGGAACGGTGAGCCCATCCGACTGGAGAAGACCCGGTGTTCTACGAGTTCATCACGGTGCACCGCGAACAGATCATCGCGAAAACACGCGAGAGAGTCAGCACGCGAGCGTGGCCCCCAGCCTCGACAGTCGAGCTCGAGAATGGCGTGCCGTTGTTCCTGACCCAACTGAGCGAGACACTCCGACTGGAGTTCACTTCTGCTCCCTTCTCGCCGACAGCTATCGGCACGTCGGCAACGCGCCATGGCGGCGAGCTGCTGTTACTCGGATTCACCGTCTCACAGGTGGTCCACGACTACGGCGACAACTGCCAGGCGGTCACGGAGCTCGCAGACGAACTGAATGTCCCCATCACGGCGAGCGAGTTTCAAATCCTCAACCGGTGTCTCGATACCGCAATCGCCGAGGCGGTGACTGAGCACGCCCGAGTCACCGCAGCATCGGTGCTGACCGATGAAATGGAACGGGTGGGGCGCTTGATGCACGAAGTTCGCAACAACCTGAATACCTCCCTGTTCGCCTTCGATGTGCTCAAGCGAGGGACGGTAGGAGTTAGCGGCAGCACCGCGGCCGTGCTCGGTCGGAGTCTCATCGCCATGCGCAGCTTCGTTGACAGTACGCTCACGGAGATTCGCACGGCCGCTAGCCATCACCGTGCCGCAGTCGTATCGATCCTGCCATTCCTCAACGATGTGGTGATCGCGGCACGCCTTCATGCGGATTACAGCGGTCTGACCCTGATCATCGAACCGATCGATCCCGAGCTCTCTGCAAACATCGACCCGCAGCTTCTCGAGTCCGCGCTGATGAACCTGCTGACCAACGCCTTCAAATACACGCGCGAGGGTGGCAGTGTGACTCTCCGCGCGCGTGCGCAGGATGGCAAATTGCTGATCGAAGTGCAGGATGAGTGCGGCGGAATTCTCCCGACGGAAGGCGACCCGTTTGAGCCGTTCGGGGATCGCCGCGGCAAGGATCGCACTGGGCTGGGTCTCGGGCTGTCGATCGCACGGAAAGCCGTCAGGGCCCAGAAGGGTGACGTCACCGTCCGCAACATCCCTGGCAAAGGCTGCGTGTTCACGATCGAGGTGCCGCTGATGATCGCGGCACCCGTGCCGCCTTCCGCCGTCATCTCTTGATCGCCAGTGTGCCAAGCAGGGTCGCGTTTTTTGCACCGAAACACGGTGTTATCGATGTCTCAGGAAGGGCATCAGCAAACAATACAACAGCGGTTTAACACCTGCCCCGCGCGGATATGTCGCCAACTATCGCGGTCGGCGAGCAAGGCGATCACGGCCGGGTAATCGCCTGCATCTGATCGCTGCTAGCGCCGGTCTTTGAGTGTGAACGTCATTTCGATCTTGACCATCACGGGGACGGCTTCGCCGTCCTTCGTGCCGGGACGGAAGCGCCACTGCTTGACGGCGTTCACCGCCTGCTCGTCGAGGCCAAGCTCCTCGTCGAGCGACTTCACGACGCGAACCGGACCGACGGTTCCATCCGCGAGAATCACCGCCTCCACTTCCACCAGTCCCTGGATGCGCTGTCTCATTGCATCCGCGGTGTAACGTGGTTTCACTTCGTGGACGACCTGGGGTGCCTTCAGACTCTGGCCCAGGACCAACACCCCTTCTGGCGGCCAGGGCTTGTCGACCGGATCCTGCGCCGGCACCGTGGTTGCACGCTTGGGGACGGACTGTCCCTCTGCCGGAAGCACCGCCGTCGAGTGCGCGAGAAGAACACCCAGGAGAAGTGAGCCGAGCATGTTGCCTCCCTGCAGCGGGTTCGCTGCGTTTGCCGCCGACCCGTCCTTCAGACGATAGCACCAACGGTCTGGCCGGACCGTATAGACCGCCCGAGCTACCTTTCAGCTGTCACGCATGATCGTCAGTGGACTGACCATCATGGCGCGACGGGCAGGGATGCAGCTCGCGACCGCAACCGCGACGAGCAGCAGCGCCGGACCCGTCAGCCAGATCCAGAATGGCGGAGCAGCCGGAGCTGAGGTGAAGCCGGCAAGCCAGCGAGATACCAGGGCGGAGCAAAGCAGTCCGGCGACGATCGCGACGCCGGCAAGTCGGAGGCCCGCGGCCAGGACCTGCCGGACGATGCGGGGGCGTTGAGCGCCGAGAGCGGTGCGTAAGGCGAACTCGCGGCGGCGCTGACGCGCGAACTCTGAGAGCGCACCGGCCGTCCCGAGTGCGCCGAGCGCAAGCGCAATTGCCGCCACCGCGCCGACGAGCACCGTCGCGATGCGCTCGGAGGCAAGCGACGTCCGCGCCAGTTGCGCCTCGAGCGTCCTGACGCCTGCGGGAAGCAGCTTTCCCTCCGCCACTGATTCGATGACGCGCTGAACCGACGCAAGGACTTCATCATCCGCTCGCCGAGCGCCGAAGATCGCAGTCAACTGCGGCGTGAAGTCCTGATTGATCGACGTGAAGATCCCCGGCTCGGTTCGCTTCTGCGTCGACCGCAGCGTCTCGGCTTCGACGACCCCGATGATCTGTGTGCGTTTGCCGGTCAGCTCAATCACCGCTCCACCGACGGCGCGTCCACCAAAATACAGGTCGGCGGCTTCCCGGTTGAGCACGCCGACACGACAGCTCGAGGATGTCGACTCCCCCTCCAGCGTCTGTCCCTCGGAAGTCGAGAAACCCATGGCGGCGAAGTAACCCGGCGACACCGCGCGAGCATCGAGCACGCCGGTCTCGGATCTGGCTGTCAGGTGAGGCACGCGGAATGCCGCCGGACCATCCACGCCTCGCGGCACGCTGTTCTGCTCCCCGTAGTAATAAACCACCGGCCTCCGCGAGACGGCGAGATGCGTCGCCGCGTTCGCCACCACCCCGATGATCTCGACGCGCTGCCCGGTAGCGTCCTCGAGAACACGCCCCACCGCACTCCCCTCCGTGAACAGGATCTGCGCCGCGGTTTCGTTGACGACCACAACCTTGCAGGCCTGCGGTGTATCACCGCCCCCGAACATCCGGCCCTCGAGCGGCGGCAACACCACACTGTCGAGTGTCGGGGGCTCGAACGTGACGACGTCAAGGGTCTGGTCGCGCATAGGGATACCCGGAGGCTCAATGCGGACGGACTCCCACGGCGCATGTCCGCCCGGTGGAATGCTCACCCAGTTAGCGGACGAGAAACCCGGCAGTGACAGGACGGTGCGTTCGACGGTCTGAAGGTATTCGAGCCCGAGATCGGGCCGTCCAGAACCCCTGAGCGACTCCACCGTCGCCAGCACCGGTTCGCCGAGCGCCGCTGCAGCGCCGGTTCGCAGCGCCGCCCGGAAGCTTTCGAACAGGAGTCCGGTCGAAACCGCGAGCACGCAGCAGCAGGTCATCTGCGCAATCACGAGTCCCGCACGCAGGCGAAGCATCGGACCCGAGGGTCCCACCGCCTCACGTCGCAGGACCGCGGCAGGATCGTCGTGGCGAATTTCAAACCAAGGCAGCATGCCG
Source organism: Acidobacteriota bacterium (assembly GCA_013817065.1). Classification (GTDB taxonomy): domain Bacteria; phylum Acidobacteriota; class Vicinamibacteria; order Vicinamibacterales; family 2-12-FULL-66-21; genus JACDCA01. The sequence continues at coordinate 9,281 of JACDDJ010000051.1, read as the reverse complement.
CACAGGATGGTGATGCCGACGCAGGCCACTGCCGCTGCGACGATGGCCCCGACAGCAGGAGCGAATGACAGTTGCTCCGCGTGGACGTCGTAGAGCAACGCCGGAACGACCTTCGACGTCCAGTAGGCGAGCAGCCCGCCGACCGCGCCGCCGCTGCCGGCAAGCAGCGCACTGTCGACCAATAGCTGTCTCCCGAGTTGTCCCCGGCTTGCACCCAGTGCCACCCTGACGGACGTCTCCTGGGCCCTCGCCGATGCGCGCGAGAGGAGGAACGCCGCGACGTTCGCACAGGCGATCAGGAAGACAGCCCCTGCGGCCACGGGCAACAGGATCATCAGCCGCGCCATGCCGGCGGCCGCTTCCGGAGGAAGGCCCGTATACGAGAGGACCGCGACCTGACTCTCAGTTCCGCCCAAGTTCAACGCACGTTGAGTGTCATCGGCCGAGTTGTCACCCCGAAGACGCCCGATGACAGTGAAGGTCGGGCTCGCACGATCCAATCCGCGAACGGCATCGTCTTTCAGCGGGATCCAGACATCGACCGCACGTCCGGAGTACAACCCGGCGAGAGCCGGCGGCGCGACGCCGGTAATCGGCATCTTGTCGCCGTCGATCTCGATCCGCACCAGCGAGAGATCGCGGACGGTTCCCAACTCTCCGCGGCGCACGCGGTGGCTGATGACTGCGCCGTCGCCTGGCGGAAGTTCAAGGATCTCACCGAGGTCGTTGGTGATTGAGGCGGCTGCCAGCGTCGACGTCCGCTCACCAACCGTGATACGGAGCCGTGACTCCCGGGCAGCGCCAATCTTTTCGAAGAGATCGGCCTTCGACTGGAGTGCGAGATAGGCGTCGTATGAAAGAGGAGTGAGGCTCCGACCCGTTCCCTGTGCCAATAGCGACACGACCCTGTCGATGCCAGCTATCGGTAGGTCGGGAGTCACGAAGCCGCGGACAAAACCGTACACGGCCGCATTGCTGCCGATGCCAAGAGCAATTGTGAGGACGAGCGTGAGGCTCAGACCCCACTGGCGCGAGAGGCTCCTGAGAGAATGGCGAAGATCGGTCACCGCGCATCACTATAGTGCGCGACGAGACCCTATCGCCGAGTGTCGTCGAATGCGCCGGTGTAGACAGTGACGAGCGGTGTGCCGTCCGGCAGGTCGTCGATGCCGACGACGTCGAAGCGGACCGGGCAGCGATCGTAGAGGCCGTGCAGTGCCAGGTAGGCCACCGCCATCCGAATGACCCGCCGCTGTTTCCGGGGTGTGACGGACTCGGCGGCGGACCCACACTCGCCGCTCGATCTCCGCCGTACCTCGACGAACACCATGGTGTCGCCCTCCCTGGCGATGATGTCGATTTCGCCATGTGCGGTTCGGTAGCGGCGTTCAAGAACTGCGTACCCCTTGGATTCGAGCTCCGCGGCCGCGAGATTCTCGCCTGATTTACCGAGGTTCTGCCGGGCGTCAGTCATGGCTGGGAGTGGGACCAAGATCCGCGCCGATTCGGTGGCGTTCAGAAGCGAGTGATCAGTGGCCGTGGACGGCGGCACCTGACGCCACTTCGGCTAGGGCGTCATCCATGATTACAGGACGCTGTCCGCCTGGTGTGCACTCAGCGGGCGAGCTAACTGTCGAGTTGCAGGGCACACCTTCATTGCCACAGCTCTGGTCCCAAACTCTAAAAGGGGCTCTTTTTCGTAGAGACCCGTAAGCGGTACCCGGATTGCTAAGCGACGTCACAGGCTCCACCTGCCGAGCCCGGTCAGCCCGTCAATCCAGCAGGGATGAGGCAACGTATGGACAACACAACAGTCGAGCGGAAGCTAGAGGGACTTGCGAGGTCACGCAGTCGTCGGCGTTTCATGGTGCAGGCAAGCATCGCAGCGGTCGGGGTGGGGGTTCTTGGCACCTCCAAGCTGTCGACCCCGGTTTCGGCGCAACCGATACCGGGGGTTTCGGACGCGGACATACTGAACTTCGCGTTGAACCTTGAATACCTCGAGGCTGAGTACTACTTGCGCGCGGTCTCCGGGGTGGGTCTGTCCGACAGCGATATTACGGGTATCGGCGGGCCGGGACCCGTGATCACGAAGGCAGGTTCGACCGTCGTACCGTTCGCCACGCCGGCGATCCGGCAGTACGCGGTAGAAATCGCGGCGGACGAACTTGCCCACGTGCGGTTCCTTCGCGCCGCCCTGGGCGCCGCCGCGGTGGCCCGGCCGACCATTGATCTGCGCGACAGCTTCACGAACGCGGCCATTGCCGCTGGCATCATCTCAGCTGGCGCGACCGCCCCTGGCCCCGGCGGCACCTGCCCTCCGGGGACGCCACCAGGCCCAAGGCCCGCGTCTTTCTTCGTTCCGAACCGGGATTGCACGGGCTGGGTACCCAACGATCATCCACTCGCGTTCCCTGCGGGAGGCACCGGTGCGCCGCAGACATTCGATCCCTTTGCTGACGAGGTGAACTTTCTCCTTGGCGCGTTCGTGTTCGAGGACGTGGGGGTGACGGCGTACAAGGGGGCCGCACGGCTGTTGAGCGATCCGAATATTCTGGAAGCTGCGGCCGGTCTGCTTGCGGTTGAGGCTTACCATGCGGGCACGATCCGCACGGTGCTCTTCTCCCGCGGCGTCGTGGATCCGGTGCAGAAGATCTCGGACCTGCGCGACTCGGTCGATGGGCCTGACGACAGGGACCAGGGGATCGTGCTCAACGGAAACGCCAACATCGTCCCGACCGATGCCAATGGCCTCGCATACAGCCGCACCGCCGCTCAGGTGCTGAACATCGTCTACCTGGGCGGAGCAGCCGCAAACTTTGGGTTCTTCCCAAACAAGTTGAATGGTCTGATCGCCTAGACGAGCTTCCTGCGTGCCACGGTCCCATTGTGGGACCGTGGCATCAGCGCCACTCGCGCCACGCGAGTGGCATCCGCAGCCCGAGCCACCGCCACGGGTCCGGCGAATGGTGACGACACTGTGCCGCACGGTCGCGGAACTCCGATTCCCTGTCAGTGGGGGCAGAAGCGAGTGATCAAGGGCCGTGGACAGTGGCGCCTGACGCGACCTCGGCCAAGGCTTCATCCATGATTGACAGCACGCTGTCGGCTTGATCCTTCGACAGCACCAGCGGAGGCGCCAGCCGGACGGCGTTGCGGCCGGCGCCGAGGATGAGAATCCCACGCCGGAACATCGCCTGCACGAGCGCGTTGCGTTCGTCGACCGCCCGCTCCTTGGTGGTGCGGTCCTTGACCAGCTCGACGCCGATCATGAGCCCTTTGCCGCGGACGTCGCCGATGATGGCGTGCTTCTCCTGGAGGGCCCGCAGACCCTCGAGCAGATGCTCGCCCACCGTCGCGGCATTGGCGACGTACTGCTCCTTCAGCAGCTTGATCGTCGCGAGCGCGGCGGCGCACGATACGGGGTTGCCTCCGAACGTGCTGGCATGCGCCCCCGGCGGCCACGACATGATGTCGGCTTTCGCGCAGGTGACCCCGAGCGGCAGTCCCGACGCGATCCCCTTCGCGATGTTGACGACATCGGCCTGAACATCGAAGTGTTCCAGCGCGAACATCTTGCCGGTCCGGCCCATGCCCGACTGCACTTCGTCGCCAACGAGCGCGATACCGTGCTCGGTGGCAAGCGCCCGCAGCCCCTGCAGGAATGATTTCGGCGGCACCAGGTAGCCACCCTCCCCCTGGATCGGCTCGACGACGATTGCCGCAATCTCGTCCGGCGAGATCAGATGCACCATGATCTGATCCCGGATGTACGAGATCGACGCTTCGGCGCACTCGTCCGCGCTGCCATTGAAGCGATAGGTATCCGGATACGGTGCGTGAAAGACACCCGGCATGAACGGCGCGAAGCCGCGGCGCTGGAGGGCCTTACTCGCAGTCAATGACAGGGCTCCCATCGAGCGGCCGTGGAAGGCACCGAGAAACGCAATGATCCCCTGCCGCCTGGTCGCGTAGCGGGTCATCTTGATCGCCGCCTCGGTGGTCTCGGTGCCTGAGTTCGCGAAGAAAGTGCGGACGTCTCCATCGATCGGCACCAGCGAGGCCAGCTCCTCGGCGAGTCGCACCTGCGGTTCGTAGTAGAAGTCCGTGCCCGACATGTGGATGAACTTCTGTGCCTGGTCCGTGATTGCCTTCACGACGTCGGGATGCGACACACCGGTCGAGTTCACCGCGATGCCGGCGGCACAGTCGAGGAACCGATTGCCGTCGACGTCTTCGACGACCGCGCCCTCGCCGCGCGCTATGACGAACGGGTAGTCACGCGTGTAGGACGGCGACACGTACTTCGTGTCCTTGTCGATGATTGCCTTGGCCTTGGGTCCCGGCAGTGCCGTCTTGATCTCGGGTGCATTCATGATGCCGTCACTTCCTCTTCCACCGTGTTACCGATCCCGTGTCTTCGAGAAGGATGCCTCGAGCCTCGAGTTCCTTCCGGACACGGTCGGCTTCCGGGAAATTCCTGGCGAGCCGCGCCGCTTTGCGCGCCTCGATGAGCTGTTCGATCTCTGCGACGGGTACGGGTGGACGCTCGTCCTCGCTCCGGCGAAGACAGAGCACGCCGAGAACAGTATCGAAGGTGTCGAACGTGGCGCGCACACCGGCGGCATCCGTCCCGGTCAGGTCCCCCGCATCGATCGCGCTATTCAGCGCGCGAACGAGGTCGAACATGATGCCGAGCGCCGCGGCGGTGTTGAGATCGTCGGCGATGTGGTCCGCGAACGCTTTGGCCGCTGTGTCGAGCGTCTGACGGACGGTCGTATTCCCGGCCTCTGCAGATGAGGCCAGCGCCTCGACGCGGGCGAGGAAGTCTGTGATCCGTTTGAGGGCCTCCTCGGCCTGGCGCATCGCGGTCCACGAGAACTTGAGCTGCTTGCGGTAATGCGTTCCCAGATAGAGATAACGCAGCGCCGAAGGGCGGAAGCCGCGCTCGACGATGTCGGCGAGGTTGAACACATTGCCGAGAGATTTGGACATCTTCTCGGTGCCGTGCTCCTCGTCCTCGATCATGAGGTGCTCGACGTGGAACCAGAAGCGGACGAAGGGCGTGCCGGTTGCCCCTTCCGCCTGTGCGATCTCGTTCTCGTGGTGCGGAAAGATCAGGTCGACGCCGCCGGAGTGAATGTCGATCGGCGGATCGCCAAGGAGCCGCAGCGCCATCACGGAGCACTCAATGTGCCAGCCCGGACGGCCGGGACCGATCCCGGGATCCCACGTCGGCTCGCCCGCCTTGGTCGCCTTCCAGAGGACGAAGTCGCGCGCGTTTTCCTTTTCGTACTTGTCGGCGTCAATCCGCGCGCCGCTCTGGATCCCGGCGTGGTCGAGGTGCGCGAGTTTACCGTATTCGGGCAACGTCGAAATCTTGAAGTAGATCGACCCCTCGCTCGCATACGTGTGCCCGTTGCGGTCGAGCGCGCGGATGGTCTCCCCCATCGCGTCGATGTTTGCCTGGTCGGTCGCCCGCGGCGCTTCTTCGACTGGTTCGAGCCCGAGCAGTGCCGCGTCTTCGAGGAAGCCTTCGATGAAACGCCCGGTGTACTCGCGCAGCGGGACGCCGGCCTTCTGCGACTCGAGGATGGTCCGGTCGTCTACGTCGGTGTAGTTCATGACGTGGCGCATCGGGTAACCCTCCTGGTGCCGGAGGGCACGCCGGAGGACGTCGGTGGCGACGAACGTACGGAAGTTGCCGATGTGGCCGCGCGCGTAGACGGTGAGGCCACACGTGTACATCCGCACCGTACCGTCCACCGACGGCGCGAAGTCTTCCTCCCGGCGTGTCAGGGTGTTGTAGAGACGCATCCCGGACCGTCGCGTCAAGCCTTCAGCGGAACGGTCGCGCGCCGCGATACATCGCCCTGCCGTGCGTCCATATGCAACTCGGTGCCGTCCTTGTGAAACTCGAACGAGACGTCACCAGTGCCATCGAGTCCCTCCGCGAGTCCGGTCATCGCCTCACCGACCGTTGCCGCGAGGGGCGGTGTGAGGCCAAGTTGCTCTGCGAGTTTCGCCCCAAGTTCCGGCCCCAACGCACCGAGCTCGCCCGTGGCCGGCACCGACACCCGCAGGACGAAGCCGTTCTGCACGGCCCCTGTCGTCTCTGTCATCTAGAAGGATTCTATAGCGAAATGCGACGGAACAGCCGCCGCGCACTCCGGATGTCGGCCTCGATCTGCGTGCGCAGCGCGTCGACATCGGAGAACTGCCGCTCGTCGCGCAGCCGCTGGACGAAGAGGAGTCGCAACGGGCGATCGTAGAGATCGCGGTCGGTATCGAGCACGTGGGTCTCGATCACCGGCGCGTCGACATCACCGAAGGTCGGCCGCATACCGATATTCGTAACCGCCGGCAGGACGATGCCATCCACCGAGGCAAGGGTCGCATACACACCTGACGGCGGCACGAGATCGTTCGGTGTCGCAAGGTTCGCCGTCGGCACACCGATACTGCGCCCGCGTCCGGCCCCGCGCACGATCGTGCCGTCGAGGAAGTAATGGTGCCCGAGGAGTGCGGCCGCTTCGTCGATCCGGCCTTCGGACACGAGGCGGCGCACGCGAGTGCTGCTGACGACGAAATCCTTGTAGCGGATTGGGTCGATCTTCTCGGCGCGGAAACCGTATCGTGATCCGAGCGTGCGAAGGACCGAAAACGTCCCGGCACGCTCGTGGCCGAACAGGAAGTTCGCACCGACCCAGACCTCGGCGACGTGCAGCCACTCGACCAGGACCGTTCGAACGAACGTCTCCGGATCCCACAGTGACAGCTCGCGCGTGAATCGCACGAACGCCAGTCCCTGCATCCCCGAACGGCGCAACGCCTCGATCCTCTGGTCGCGCGTCATCAGGAGCGGCGGCGCCTTGTCCGGCCGGAGCACGCGCGGCGGATGCGGATCGAAGGTCATCGCCGACGGCGTGCCACCCCGCTCCCCCGCCCGCTGCCTGACGCGGTCGATAATCTTCATGTGGCCGCGGTGCAGCCCATCGAAGTTACCGAGCGCGAGGACCGGGTTCGGCCACCGCGGCGGCGGATCGTCAGGAAAAGTGGCTATCTGCATTCCAGCTCGAGACCATCGTACGCGAGCGCCATGTCTTGCGGTAGCGCGTCGTTCGTCCCGGCGTGGGGTAGATCGTGACACATGTGAGTGAAATAGGTCCGTCCGGCAGCAATCCGGCGCGCCGCTTCGGTCGCTTCTAACAGGGAAAAGTGGGTCGGATGCGGCCGATGGCGAAGCGCGTCGAGTACGACGACGTTCAGATTGTGCAGCAGCGGCCATGAGCTGTCAGGAATGGTGCTGCAGTCGGTCAGATAGGCGAACGACCCGAACCGAAGGCCGAGAATCGGCCGCTGCCCGTGCATGACCGGGATCGGGGTGATCTCGTGCCTGCCGACGCGGATCGGACCGTTCACCAGGCGCAGGTCCAGTTCCGGAAGCCCCCCACCCCGCGGCGTCGCCGGGTCGAACACGTAGCCGAAGGTCTTCCTGATATCCGACAGCGTCTGCTCATCCCCGTAGCACGGAAGCGGCTGCTGCGAGATCCCGGTGAACCGGCGGGTCTCGTCGAGGCCCAGGATGTGGTCGGCGTGTCCATGCGTGAAGAGGATCGCGTCGACGCGGCGGATGTTGTGGCGCAGCGCCTGCTGGCGCAGATCGGGCCCGGCGTCCACGAGGATGCCGGTGCCGTCGTCCATCTGGACGTAGATCGACGTACGCAGCCGACTATCGCGGGGATCCTCGGACCGGCAGGTCGCACAGTCGCAGCCGATCATCGGCACGCCGTGGGACGTGCCCGTGCCGAGGAACGTGATCTTCACGGGATCAGGACTGCGTGATCGTCACAACGATCAGGGCTGAATAACGCGCGGCTGCTGCTGCGCCTGGACGAAGCGCATGCGCAGGTCGAACAGGAGATCGTCGAGCAGCTTGGATTCGGCCGGCTCGAGGTTGCCCTGCGTCTTGGATTGGAGCAGCGACAGGAGCTCGATCATCTGTGACGCTCCGGCCAGGTTAGTTTCGCCACGCTCACCGGTCACCGGGTCCGGCAGATCACCAAAATGGACGGCCGCGGTGGTGCCGAGTGACAAGATGAACTGCGCAAAACTGATTCCCGATTCCGTCGTCTCCACGACCGAATGC
>JACDDJ010000051.1:0-1122 GCA_013817065.1 Acidobacteriota bacterium | reverse complement strand
CTCGTCGAGATCACGGCGCGTTTGCGCGGCCCCGGTGGGTGCCCCTGGGATCACGCCCAGACGATCGAATCGTTGCGCGGCTTCGTGCTCGAAGAGACCTATGAGGTCCTCGAGGCCATCGATCGCCGCGACCACGAAGGGCTAAAGGGTGAGATCGGGGACCTGTTGTTCGAGGGCGTCTTCGTCGCGCAGATCGAGAACGACGAAGGTCATTTCAACGTCACCGACGCGCTCGAACACATCAGCGCAAAACTGATTCGCCGCCATCCGCATATCTTTGGCGAGGCGACCGGCGTCACCACCCCGGGCGCGGTCGTCGAGCAGTGGGAACAGATCAAAGCGCGCGAACAGGAGGGCAAAGGCGAGAAGAAGGCGCTCCTTGCTGGCGTGCCGAAAGCCATGCCCTCACTCGCGCGCGCCAACGAGATCAGCACGCGAGTAGCGGCGGTCGGCTTCGAGTGGGCGCATGCGACCGACGTCCTGCTCAAGATCGAGGAAGAAGTGGCGGAGCTCCGCGCCGCCGCACTCCATGAAACGCCGGAACGCGCCGAAGAGGAGATGGGCGACCTGCTGTTCTCGATCTCCAACCTGGCGCGCAAGATGGGGATCGAGGCCGAGTCGGCACTGCGCAAAGCCAACGACAAGTTCACAAAGCGCTTCACCGCTCTCAAGGAGATTTTCGAGCAGCGGGGACGAAGTATCCACGACGCCACCCTCGAGGAGATGGAAGCCGTGTGGCACGAGGTGAAGGGCATGGCTAAATAGCGACGACAGCCCCAGTCACGCTGCGTTGGGCCGCGGCCCGCCTCCGGCAGGTCACGACGAAGCGACGACCGCCCCAATTCCGCTTTCACGAGCAACAGGGCATTGCCTTCGGCAAAGCACGACGGCGCCACGACACGACGGCAGGACGCCTCCTTGGTTCTCAAAGGGGCCGGACGACAGCCACGGTCGCGCGGCGCAGGGCCACGGCTCGCCTTCGGCAGGTCACGACGACGCGACGACACTACGGCACAAACAGCTGTTTGGCCGCCCAATCTGAGATCCCATCATCAGAACTCTTCGTTGTGTCGTTCTGTCGTCGTGTCTCGCGTCTGCGATTGTCGTTCCGCCGTCCTACCC
>JACDDJ010000050.1:11274-13010 GCA_013817065.1 Acidobacteriota bacterium | reverse complement strand
ATCGTGGGGATCGTCCGTTCAAACCACGCCCCGACGATCGGGGGGACCGGCCGTTCCGACCGAAGGGACCCGGCGATCGGCCGTTCAAGCCCGCCGGTGATCGGCCCTTCCGCCCGAGGACCGAGGATCGCGGCGACCGGGGCGATCGTCCGTTCAAACCGCGAACGGAGGACCATGGCGATCGGCCCTACAAGCCGAAGGGACCCGGCGATCGACCGTTCAAGCCGGCTGGGGATCGTCCGTTCAGACCGAAGGGCCCCGGCGATCGCCCGTTCAAACCTGGAGGCGGGAGCGGTAGCGGACGTGGGCCGGGAGGATTCAGCCGTCCGCCATCTGGTGGACGCGGCGGCGGGTTCCGTCCCGGTGGTGGTGGTAGTGGAGGCAAGAAGGGCGGCGGCGGCAGGGGCGGTCCACGGTGATCATCCACACCGTCCTGTTCCAGCCGCGCGAGCACCTCACCGGCGAAGCCAGCCAGCAGTTGCTCGAGGATCTCCGGCACGCAGCCGAGACGATTCCGTCGATCCGCCGCTTCCGGATCGGCCGCCGCATGAAGCACGGCCTGCCTGGATACGAGCAGACGATGCATCAGAGTTACGCCTTCGCCACCTTCATCGAATTCGATGATGCCGACGGACTGAAAACGTACCTTCAGCATCCGTCGCACCAGGCGATCGGCGCCCATTTCACGATCGCGGCACAGCGCGCGCTCGCGTACGACTACGAGATTGTCGAAGAACTGAAGCAGCCCTAAAGGGCTGCGCTACAGCGTCCTCGCGGCTTGGAGTCATCGAAGGGCTGCTCGACGAGCGGGCTACTGCGAAACCGGCGCGAGGAAGAAGTCCTCGATGATCTCCCGCAGGTGCGGAATCGACTCGGCCGCGTTGATGCGGACGCGCAGGTGCGAACCGTTATCGATGCCCTTCGTGTACCACGAGTTGAGTGCGCGCAGCTTGTTGATCACCCACTTGTCGTGACCGCGAGCCGGGCCCCTCGACTCGCCTGAAACCGGGAACTCGCTCGAGACAGGCCGTGCGCCCATGCCTGGCGCCACGTGGCGGAAGCCGGCCGACTCTCCGAGTCGCTCGTTCTGCAGCAACTCGATGTACTCGAGCAGAAAGCGGCCGCGCTCCTCGTGTGTGATCGCCCGCACTGGGCGCCCCGACATGAGCGCCGAGGCCTGCTCGAAGATGAACGGGTTGCGCAGCGCGCCGCGTCCAACGAGCACGCCCGACACACCGCTCTGCATCCGCTCGACCATCTGCGAGGCTTCGATGCAGTCGCCGCTGCCGAACACCGGAATCGACAGGCCTGAGGCAACCCGCGCGATCAGGTCCCAGTCCGACGATCCGGTATAGGACTGCGCCGCGGTCCGGCCATGCACCGCGACGGCCGCGGCGCCGGCGTCTTCGATCCGCTTCGCGAGATCAGGTGCGTTGATCTCCGTCGCATCCCACCCGGCCCGCATCTTTACCGTCACCGGGATCTTCACGGCGGACGTCATCGCGCGGATGACCGATGCCGCATGAGCCGGCTCGCGCATCAGGCTGCAGCCGGCGTTGTGCTTCGCGATCTTCGGAACCGGGCATCCCATATTCACATCGACGATGTCGGCGCCCATGCCTTCGACGATCTGCGCCGCCGCGGCCATCTTTTCGGGGTCGCCGCCGAAGATCTGAATCGAGACCGGACGCTCTTCCTCGGTGTATTCGGCGTACTCGAGCGTGCGATCGATGCCG
>JACDDJ010000050.1:0-11264 GCA_013817065.1 Acidobacteriota bacterium | reverse complement strand
AGCCCCTCCGAACTGACCATCTCGGTCACGACGAGACCACACCCGCCGCGACGCTTCACCAGGCGCCGGAAGGCAGTGTCAGTCATGCCGGCCATCGGGGCGAGCGCGAATGACGGGGCGACGTCTACTTTGCCGATCTTCATAGCTATTCGAACAGTTAGAAGGCTTTCACATCGGCGGCGTCGACTTCGACACTCACCGCCTGGCCAATCAGGTCCACGGCAAGGATCAGCCGGGCGTGCGCGCCCTTGCGCACCAGCCGTCCCTGCACGCCTTTCAGAGGACCGTGGGTCACTTCGACCAGCGTGCCTTCCTTGATAAGAGGACAGGGATCGTATTGCAGTTCACTCTGGACGACGAGCCTGATCGCGTCGATTTCCGACGCAGGGATCGGCGCGACCTCGCCGTCGAAGGAGACGATGGACACGACACCGCTGCATTTCAGAACGGCGAGTCGGTCCGCCGCGTCGAAGCGTGCGAAGCAGTAGCCGGGAAAGAGCGGCCAGTCGATCTTCTTCTTGCGATCCTTCCACCGGCTCCACTTCGGAATGGTGGGCAGAAACGCCTCGTAGCCCTTCTGTTCGAGCTGCTCACGAACCGTCTGTTCGTGGCGCGACCGCGTCCAGACGGCGTACCACGAAGTGCCGGGAGCCACGTCAGTTGGATGATGCGATGCGCTGCTCGTAGAGCTTCTTCAGGTCCTGGTTCTTCCACTCGATGATTGCCTGCGAGCGGATGCGCGCGCTGAACTTGCGCATCTCCGACTGCTGGCGCGCCTCGTAGACCCTGTCGGCGACGAGGTCGCGCACGCTATCGAAGGGCTGCGCCTCGGCGGTCTTCATCGCTTCGAGCTTGAGGATCTGAAAGCCCTTGGCGTTCCGGGTTGGCTGGGTCACGTCCCCAGGCTTCATCGCTTCCAGCGTCGCGCGGAGCCCCTCCGAAATGTCGCTGAGTGGAAGTGGACCGATCAGACCGCCGTTGGCTTTCGAGGCCGAGTCGGACACTTCAGCCGCCACTTTCCCGAAGTCTTCACCAGCAGCGATGCGCGCCCGGACGACATCCGCTTCCTTCTTCGCGTCGTCCTCCGCGCCCACGCGGACGCCTTCCTCGCCACCCTGCGTCGTGGTGGGGACTTCGATGAAGATCTCGCGCAACGTCACCGACGCGGGCTCAACGAATTCGTTCTTGTGTGCAAGATAGTACTGACGGGCTTCCTCTTCGGTGATCTGAAGTTTCTGTCCGATCTCGCTCTGCTGGACGCGAGTGATGATGAACCCGCGCTCGACCTGCTTGCGCAGATCAGCCAGGGTCAACCCTTCCTGCTTCAACGCCGCCTGAAATTTCGCCTCGTCCTCGAGATTGTTGGACTTGCGCATCTCCACGAGCCATTCGCCGAAATACTGGTCCGTGAGCGCGTAGCCCTTCTCGCGTCCGAGCTGCGTCAGCAGCAGCTCATCGATGGCGGAGACGAGCAGGTCGGGCGTGACCTCGAGCAGTGCCTTCTTCAACGCCTCGTCATTCTTCAGCGCCGCAGCATCGACCGGGCTGTTCAGACGCTCGCGCAGCGCGGCGATCTGCCTGGTCTCGAGGTCGGTCTTGGTGATGATGTCGCCGTTCACCTTTACAAGCACCTGCTCGATTACAAGCACCTGCTCGATGATCTCGGCCCGCATCGGGATGACCAGTGACACCGCGAGGACGAACGCTGCAAGGTATTTCATCTGTAGGAGTCCGTGTAAATCCGTGTAGTCCGCGTTCCGTGTAATCCGCGTGGTAAGCCGTCTGATCCGTGTAGTTTACAGCCTTATGCGCCCCGACCCAAATCCTCGAGCAGGCCGCAAACCCGGCTGAAAACCCCGGCTTCGCCGCGCGGGTCTTCTTTCTTGGGCTTCAGAATCTCGCCCTTCGAGAACCCTCCGGTGACCTCGCCGGTCTGCGCCCGGGCCGCCCACCATGATCCGCTGGCCACAGGATCCTTCCCGCGCTTCGACAGGGAACTCCGCGTAATCCGTCCATCCTGACGAACCGAAGGCGCGGGGGCCACTGGAGCCGATCGCAGGGTTGGCCCCGCCAGGTTCAGCTTCAACGTCGCGGGTGGCACCAGGGTCAGATCGCCCCGCTGCTGAACCAGGTTGAAGAGCCACTTCGGATCGAGCCTGGCGTCCTGCCTGAACTTTAAGACGACGGTCTGCCCTTCCCGGTCTATCGACTCCAGCCGCAACTTGTCGGCCATGAGCCGAATCGACGCATATTCCCCAAGATTCAGGACGGTCTCCGGCGGGGCACCATACCGGTCGCGAACCTCGTCCACGAGTTTGCGCAGCTCATCGTCCGTGCGGACCGCGGCCATCCGGCGATAGACGGTCAGCCGCTGGTTCATGTCGGGGATGTAGCTCTCGTCGATCCGCAGGTCGATCCGCAAATTGACGTTGGCGCGGACCTCGTCCTCGAGCTCCTCGCCCTTGAGCTCTTTGATGGTCTGCTCGAGAAGCTTCATATAGGTGTCGAAGCCGACCGCCTCGATCTGGCCGCTCTGCTCCCCGCCCAGGAGGTTGCCGGCGCCACGAATCTCGAGGTCCATCGCGGCGACACGGAAGCCGCTGCCGAGATCGCTGAACTCGCGGATCGCGGCAAGCCGTTTCTTCGCGACAGGGGAGAGCGACTCGTCGGGTGGAACGAGGAGGTAGGCGTAGGCGCGCCGATCCGATCGCCCGACCCGTCCGCGCAACTGGTACAGCTGCGCCAATCCGTACCGATCGGCACGGTTGACGATGATGGTGTTGGCGTTCGGGATGTCGAGCCCGTTCTCGATGATCGTCGTCGCGAGCAACACGTCGTGCTTGTGCGCGACGAAGTCGACCATCACCTTCTCGAGCGCATCGTCGTTCATCTGCCCGTGGCCGATGCCGATCCGCGCCTCGGGAACCAGCCGGGTGATCAGGTTGCCGAGGGAGTAGATCGACTCGACGCGGTTGTGGACGAAGTAGATCTGCCCGCCGCGCTCCATCTCGGTGCGGATCGCCCGCGCAATCACCGCAGAGTCGAACTTCACGACGTTGGTTTGGATGGCAAGGCGGTCGCGCGGCGGCGTCTCGATGATCGACATGTCGCGAATCCCGGCGAGCGACATGTTCAACGTCCGCGGAATCGGCGTCGCGGTCATCGTCAGGACATCGACGCGCTTCTTGAGCTGCTTGATCTTCTCCTTGTGGGCCACGCCGAAGCGCTGCTCTTCGTCGACGATGAGGAGTCCCAGATCGCGGTACTGCACGTCCTTCGAGAGAAGGCGGTGGGTGCCGACGATGATCTCGACTTTGCCGGCGGCGAGATCCTCGAGTGTCTGATTCTGCTCCGCCTTCGAGCGGAAGCGGCTGACCATGTCGATGCGGACGGGGAAGGCGGCGAAGCGCCGCTTCAGCGTCTTGATGTGCTGCGAGGCCAGGACCGTCGTCGGTGCGAGGACGGCGACCTGCTTACCGTCCATGACTGCCTTGAATGCTGCGCGCATCGCCACTTCGGTCTTGCCATAGCCGACGTCCCCGCAGAGGAGGCGGTCCATCGGTGTCGGTGATTCCATGTCACCGCGGATGTCCTGAACGGCGGTCTGCTGGTCGACGGTGAGCTCCCACTCGAACGCCTCGTCGAACTCCTGCGTCCAGTGTGAATCGGCGGTGAAGGCGTGGCCGGGGACGGCCTTCCGGGCGGCATAGAGCTTCAGGAGCTCCTCCGCCATATCGCGCATCGCCTTCTTGACGCGTGTCTTCGCCTTTTCCCAGGTCGTGCCGCCAAGTTTGTCGAGCGCGGGCGTCGCACCTCCGGTGTACTTCTGGACGAGATCGAGCCGCTCGACCGGAACGAAGAGCTTGTCTTCGCCGTAGTAGCGGAGCTCCATGAACTCCTGAACGTCCGGTCCGACTTCGATGCGCTTCAGCCCCACGAACATGCCGATGCCGTGATCGACATGGACGACGAGATCGCCGACCTTGAGGTCGCGGAAGTCTGACAGGAACGTCCGCGCCGCGGAACGGCGGCGCTCGTGCGTTGTCTTGCGTTCCTCTTCGAAGACGTCCGCCTCGGCCCAGATCTGCAGGCCCGCTTCGGGCAGACGGAAGCCCTTCGTCAGGTGGCCGTGGGCAACGAGAACGGATGCCGTGCGCGAGTCTTCGGCGCGATCCACAGGGGCCGCGAACACTTCGTACTCCGCGAGGAGTTCGACCGTGCGCTCGGCGCGTCCATGCGAGTCAGCAACGAAGAGCACGATCTCGCCGCGCTCACGCGTGCGCCGGATCTCGGCGACCCAGTCACTGATTCGTCCGCCGAAGTCCTGCGACGGCTGCGAGGCGATGTGCTTGAGACCGGGCTCGTCCTCGATCGACAGGCTCTCGATCGCGATCGCGCCCTCGAGCCAGGCCCGGGCATCGCTCCATGGGACGACCAGTGTCGACGGCTCCGGAACCTTGTTGCCCTTCGTGACTGCTTCCTGGTAACTCGCAATCACCTGCTCGGTCAGCTTCTCGCCGTGGGCGTGCACTTCGTCCGGCTCGGAGACCAGCACACGGGGCTTGCCGTGCGCCCAGAAGTAATCGAACACCGTCGCTGAACGATCCGTCGCGTCTCCGTCCGAAAGGAGGTCCTGCAGCGGAACGATGGCCGCCTGGTCGATCGGCAGAATCGAGCGCTGCGTCGCAGGATCGTAGGTGCGAATGGATTCGATGGTGTCGCCGACGAACTCGAGGCGGACCGGCCCCTTTGCGCCGGCGGGGTAGAAATCAACGACGCCGCCGCGTACGCAGAACTCGCCGGACTCGTCCACGGGATCCTGGCGGGTGTAGCCCGCGGCAGCCAGCAGGTCGCCGAGGTCGGTGGGAGAGATGTCCTGCCCCGGCGTGAGTGTCAGCGAGGTCGACTGCAGATGCTGCGGAGCGCTGACGCGAGGCAGCAGGCCGGCGGCCGAGGCAATGACAATCCTCGCGGTGCCGGCGGTCAGCGCATGCAGAGCGCGAGCACGGGCGGACGCGATATCCATGTGCGGCGCGAGGCCGCGATACGGATCCACCTCATGGGATGGGAACGGGAGGACGGCGCGCTCCGCGTCCGTGTCCGAGAGGCCCTCGAGCGCGGTGATGAAGAAGCGCACATCGCCGGTCATACGCTCGACGTCGCCGTCCGTCGGTACGATCAGCAGCACGCGATCGCGGTTCGCGGCGTTGGCCCCGTAGAGCGCTTTCGCGGCCGGTGAGAGTCCCGCGACTCGAGAGGCACGCACGCCCATGCCTGCCCGACCGGTGGCGGTCTTCAGCAGAGCTCGAAGGGTGAGTGATGTGGGTGCGAAGGTGGCCATACGGATCGTCCGGCGGTCTCCGGAACCTTTTATTCTACCGGAGCCGATAACTTCCAAGTTCCAACTAGCAAAATCCAATTTGGGAACTTGGAGGTTGGTCGTTGATCGAGAGGTCTAAGGGAGAGCCCGGATTCTTCGAATTATCTCGGTGCTCGAATAGCCCTGTTCGACCGGGACACGCACCACCTGTCCGCCCCGTGCCTCGACCGTGTCGCGACCGACGATGGCGTCCTCAGCCCAGTCGGCGCCTTTGACGAGGACGTCAGGCTCGATCGCGCTGATGATTCCGGCCGGTGTGTCTTCTGAGAAGATCACAACGCAATCAACGCATGCGAGCGCCGCGAGGATCTCGGCGCGCTCCTGCTCGGTGTTGATTGGCCGCTGAGGTCCCTTGTTGCGACGGACCGACGCGTCGGCGTTGAGCCCGATGATCAGCACATCGCCGAGACTGCGCGCCTGCTGCAGGTAACGGATGTGCCCGGGGTGAAGGATGTCGAAGACGCCGTTGGTGAAGACGACGCGCCGTCCAGCGTCGCGGACGGCGGCGGCATACGCCCGTCCGCCCTCGAGACTTTTGACGCGCGACTCGGCCTCAGCGTCCCGTGTCATGAGGCCGCTTCGTCGGTCTTCGAGAACCGGACAGTTGATGAGAAGCCCCAGGTATGCGGCGGGCGATAGATCCCGACGTCCTTGGTCCGCGACTTCACGCGGAAGGTGTAGAGCAGTCGATGGTAGTCGTAGGGATAGCCGTCCAGTTTGTGGATCGCAATGTCGAGCTTGTAGGTGCCTTCGACCAGGTCGAGGCGATCGACCGAGAAGGTCACTTCGCCGTCACCAAGGATACTGACGGATTTCAATTCTTCGAGACTGGTATTGGTCCCGTAGCAGCACACGCCTTCGGCATTGAACAGGCCGATCCCGACGACGAAGTCGTCCATTTCGAGTGGGGCGCGCAGCTTGATCCGGACGGCGAACGGATCGCCGTTGTGAAACACGTGGCCGGCAACGCCGTCGTTGCCGATCAGGTCGACACCGGTGATCTCGATCTCGCGTGAGCCCCAGCGTCCCTCGGTTGCGCGGAACATGTCCGCTGGACCTTCCGCCGTCTCGATCGGGTGATCCGGCAGCACCGCGCTCGACGGCTCGTCGGGAGAAATGACGATCGCGGACGCCTTCGCCCGGGCATCACCGGAGGCGAGCTGCAGCTCCTCGGATTTCTCGACGTCCGTGACGTAGGCGCCGACCACGCGCTTGGGATCGCCCTGAACCTTCATCCGCCCGCCGTCCATCCACAGCGCCTCGTCGCAGAACTTCTCCACCAACCCAAGCGAGTGGGTGACGAGCAGGATCGTCTTGCCGCGGCGCTTGAACTCCGCAAACTTGTCGAGACACTTGTGGGTGAAGCCTTCGTCGCCGACGGCGAGCACCTCGTCGACGAGCAGCACCTCGGGATCCACGTGGATCGCGACCGCGAAACCGAGGCGCATGTACATCCCGGACGAGTAGTTCTTGACCGGGGCGTCGATGAACTCTTGAAGCTCGGCGAACTCAACGATCTCGTCGAAGCGCCGGGTGATCTCGCGCTTGGTCAGACCGAGCATGATCCCGTTGATAAAGACGTTCTCGCGCCCGGAGATCTCAGGGTGGAAGCCGGCGCCAAGCTCGATCAGCGCCGAAATTCGTCCGTTTACTTTGACTGTGCCGGTCGTCGGTTTGGTGATGCCGGCGACCAGCTTCAGCAGGGTGCTCTTGCCCGAACCGTTGCGGCCGATCACGCCGAGCGTCTGGCCCTTCGGCACCGAGCAGGTGACGTTGTTGACCGCGATGAAGGTCTCGGTCGGATTGAGATCGCGCACCAGGCTGCGCGACAGCAGCGCACTCTTGAGCGTGGCGAACTGGCGGCGGTGACCGTAGCGCTGGTAGACCTTCGAGGCGTTGGTGAGCTCTATTGCGTTCATATCAGGCAGGGCTAATCAACTACCAACCTCCAACTGCCAACCTCCAAAGGTGTGTTGTCGAACATCTCAGCCCAGGCGTTGGGAGTTGGCGGTTGGAAGTTGGGCGTTGACGCATCTGTTTGCAGGCGTGTGCCTACACTTCCTCCGCGAATGTATCCCGCAGACGGTCGAAGACGAAGTAGCCGAAGAAGAAGAAGACGATAGAGATCACGCCGAGCACGAGCAACCACGGCAGATGGCCCACCGGGCCGTTGAAGAACAGGATCTCCTGGTAGGTAATCGCCAGGTGCGTGAAGGGATTCAACTTCAGGAGCTGCGCCTGCCACACCTCGTGCCCGGGATTCGCCGGATCCTCGAACAGGAAGTACGGGTAGATGATTGGCGTTGCGAAGAACCAGAACGTCAGCAGGTTCGACAGGATGTCGCGAAGGTCGCGAAAATGGACAGTCAGGGCCGACAGCAGCAGTGCGAACCCAAGCGTGAGCACCAGCTGAATCGCCACAGCAAGCGGAAAGATGGCGAGCTCCGTGAGGCTCAGCGGCCGCTGATAGTAGACGAGGAATCCTGCCAGGACCACGAGTCCGAAGAAGAAGTGCACCATGTTCGACAACACGGTGACGATCGGCAGGATCTCGGCGGGGAAGAGAACCTTCTTGATCAGGTTACCCCCGGAGATCAGAACCCCCGAGGATTCGATCAGCGACGAGGAGAACCAGGTCCAGGGAAGGATCCCGCAGAACATGAACAGTGCGAAGGGAGCGACACGCTCGTCCTTCGAGGCCGGCATGACGTAGCTGAAGACGAACGAGTACACCAGCAGCAGCATCAGCGGGTTGATGAAGGACCAGAAGAACCCCAGCGCCGAGCCGCGGTAACGCGCCTTCAGTTCGCGGGAGACGAGACTCTGGATCAGGCCGCGGTAGCGGAAGAGCGTTGCGAGATTACGGAGCATCGACCTGGATGACCATCGCGGTGATGTTATCCGGTCCACCGGCGGCGTTGGCCGCGTCGATCAGGCGTCCACAGATCTCATCGAGCGAGGCCGCCCGGTCGGCGAGGATCTCCGCGAGCAGCGGATCGGCAACGACCCCGAACAAACCGTCGGAGCAGAGCAGATAGCGCTCGCCCGTCGCCGGCTGGATCTCAACCACGTCGATCTCGGGATCGTCTCCCCCAGACAGAGCCCGCGTGACCACGTTGCGCCAGGGGTGCTGACGCGCAGCTTCGGCGGTGAGCGTGCCGGCGCGGACCTGTTCTTCTACCCACGAGTGGTCGTCGGTGATCTGGGTCAGGTGGTCGCCGCGCAGCACGTAGACGCGGCTGTCACCGATGTGCGCGACGCATGCCTGCTTGGGCCCCTGGAGGATCGCGGACGCGGTGGTCGCCATGCCGCGCAGGTCGTGCGAGTCGGCGATCGCGGCAGCGAGCCGCCGATTGGCGAGGCGGAACGCCGCCTTCAGCCGGTTCGCTTCGAGACTCAGTGCGGGTTCGAAAGGGAAGGGCCAGGTGCGATTGCTGTCAGCGCCGGCGGTCTCTTCAATGAAGGCGGCAACCGACTCGACGACAACGCGGGAGGCCACCTCACCGGCCGCATGCCCGCCCATGCCGTCGGCAACGAGAAAGAGACCGATGTCCGGACGCGCGGAGAAGCTGTCTTCGTTGCTGCTGCGCCGAAGGCCGGCGTCCGTGCGAACGGCCCAGGAGAGCGGGAGCGCAGGCATGCGGAGGGTCAGGCCCTCGCGTCTCTCATGCGCTTCAGCTCGCCGACCCGCGTGCCTGTAACGCGGACCGAGACCTGGATGCGGATGATGGATTTCTGCAACGCGAGCCGGGCCCGCTCGTAGTCGATCTCACCGTCGGGCTGCGCCAACCGCTGCTCGGCACGCTGCTTCGCCGATTCAGCGCGCCCAGCGTCGATGTCCTCGGCTCGCTCGGCAAGAGTCGCGAGCAGCGTGACGCGATCCGGCAGCACCTCGGCAAAGCCGCCGGCGATCGAGAGGAAGGTCTTCTCCGGCCCTTTGCGGTACCACATCTCGCCGACCGCGAGCGACGCCAGCAGCGGCGTGTGGCCCGGGAGCACACCGAAGTAGCCTTCACTGCCCGGCAGCTGCACCTCGTCCACCTGCTCGCGGACGATCAGCCGGTCCGGGGTCACGATCTGAAGGTCAATTACTGTTGGTAGCGCCATCCGTTACTCGAGTCCGCAATCCGCAGTCGTCAATCTTACTTACTGAGAGGCCTTCATCTTCTCGGCTTTTTCAACGGCCTCTTCGATCGTTCCGACCATGTAGAACGCCTGCTCCGGGAGGTGATCGTACTTGCCGGCAACGATTTCCTTGAAGCTGCGGACGGTGTCGGCGACCGGCACGTACTTGCCCGGCAGACCCGTGAACTGCTCGCCGACGAAGAACGGCTGCGACATGAAGCGCTGGATGCGGCGGGCGCGGCCGACCGTCAGCTTGTCTTCTTCCGACAGTTCGTCGATGCCGAGGATCGCGATAATGTCCTGGAGATCCTTGTAGCGCTGCAGGATCTGCTTCACCTGTCGGGCGACGTTGTAGTGCTCGTCGCCGATGATGCGCGCGTCGAGGATGCGCGAGGTGGACGCGAGCGGATCGACGGCCGGGTAGATCCCGAGTTCGACGATCGCACGCGACAGGTTCGTGGTCGCGTCGAGGTGCGCGAAGGTGGTTGCCGGCGCCGGGTCAGTGTAGTCGTCGGCCGGAACGTAGATCGCCTGGACCGACGTGATCGATCCCTTCTTCGTTGAGGTGATCCGCTCCTGGAGCTCTCCCATCTCCGTCAGCAGCGTCGGCTGATAACCGACCGCGGACGGCATGCGGCCGAGCAGCGCCGACACTTCCGATCCCGCCTGCGTGAAACGGAAGATGTTGTCGATGAAGAGCAGAACGTCCTTCCCCTCGGCGTCGCGGAAGTACTCGGCGACCGTGAGGCCGCTCAGCGCGACGCGAAGGCGGGCGCCAGGCGGCTCCGTCATCTGGCCGTAGACGAGCGCGGCGCGGGACTTCTCCAGGTCGTCGACGTTGATGACGCCGCTTTCCTGGAACTCGAGCCACAGGTCGTTGCCCTCGCGCGTGCGCTCGCCGACCCCGGCAAAGACCGACACGCCGCCGTGCTTCATCGCGACGTTGTGGATCAGCTCCTGGATGATGACCGTCTTGCCGACGCCGGCGCCGCCGAACAGGCCGATCTTCCCCCCCCGCAGGTAGGGCTCGAGCAGATCGATGACCTTGATCCCCGTCTCGAACATCTGCAGCTCGGTCGACTGGTCCTCGAGGGAGGGAGCCGAGCGGTGGATCGACCAGCGCTCTGTCGATTGAATCGGGCGATCCGGGTAGTCCACCGGCTCACCCAGCACGTTCATGACCCGCCCGAGCGTGGCGCTCCCGACCGGCATCGAAATCGGCCCGCCCGTGTCGATCGCCTCCATCCCCCTGCGCATGCCGTCGGTCGGCTTCATCGCCACGGTGCGCACCCGGTTCTCCCCCAGATGCTGCTCCACCTCGCACACGACGTCGATAAGCACGCCGTCCGAGCCCCTCGTAGGGATGCGAACCGCGTTGTAGATCGCCGGGAGGTGCCCTCCCTCGAACTCGATGTCCACCACCGGTCCGATGACCTGAACGACCTTCCCGGTCTTCTTTTCCGTCAATGTTGCTGTGGCCATAGTGTCGATTGTCCCGTCGAACCCCGCGCCTCGTTGTACCAGGGCGCCCTGCTACCGTGCCTGCGACGCGCCCGAAACCACCTCGATGATCTCCCGGGTGATAGCCGCCTGACGAACCTTGTTCATGTAGAGCGTGAGGCTCTCGATCATCTCTCCGGAATTGCGCGTCGCGGCGTCCATCGCCGTCATCTGCGCGGCATAGAACGCCGCATTCGACTCGAGCAGCGCGCGGTACACCTGCACCTCGACGTAACTCGGAAGCAGGGTCGTGAACAGC
>JACDDJ010000526.1 GCA_013817065.1 Acidobacteriota bacterium | reverse complement strand
GGATACGCCATCGATCGTGCCCCGGAGAATGACCGTACGGCCGTCCTCCTCGATCCGCAGCGAAAAGGGCACCTCCGCCATCACCTCGGCTCCGGCGAGCAGGCGCGTCACGTCCTCGCGAGCCGCGACAGCGCTCCAGATCTCCGCTGCGGTCTGGGCGACCACGTTCGGGTCTTCCGACGAGGCGCGTTCGTCGGGACGCAGGAGCGATGCGGCAAGGGCTTCGACGCTTAGGGTCCCAGTCAGGCCGCGACTGGCCGCCTGGAAGAGACGGTGCACGAGCACGCCAACGAGCATCGCATCAGCGGATCCGCCCGCCTCGTAGTGGTCCTCGGGGGAGCGACGCTGCAGCCACTCCGTCACCGACAGCCGCGGGACGGACACGTTCGTAGCCGAGAGAGCCGGGAGACGGGCCAGCTGGACTGCCTCCGCATCGCCCGCTGGCGTTCCGGACGATTCGAGCGGAGGCCGGCACACACGCCAGGTGAACGTCCTGCCCGAGGCCGATGTCCAGTTCACCGCCTCATCCACGGCGATAGCCGCGTTGGCGAAGATTGGCTTCAGCGACGATGGCAGCACGTCCGCCAGGCTACCCGGGCCGGGACGGAGGACGCCGTCCTTCAACGCGCTCGAGAGGTAGAGGCGGTCACGGGCGCGAGTGGTCGCCACGTAGAGCAACCGTCGCGTTTCGTGCTGCTCACGTTCGCGCTCGAGTTCGTCCAGATCCGAGACGAACGGCGCAACCGAGACCGACGGCTCGTCGCCCTCAGCATCGGCAATCACCTTGACGGGCCGTGGAAACCCGGTCGCGCCGCGCGCCATGTTGACCACGAAGACGACGGGAAATTCGAGCCCCTTGGACGCGTGCACGGTCATGAGGTTGACCGCGTCGATCGCCTCGAGCACGGCGTTCGACTCGTCACCTGCCGACAGCGCGTCGATATGGTCCGCGATCCGTGTCAACGTCGCGTATCCCCGGTTCTGGATGCGGCGGATCAATCCGCGCATCTTCTTCAGGTTCTCCCACGCCTGCTGACGCCGTGGACCGCGGATCTCGTAGGCGTAAGCGAGATCGGGCAGTGCCTGCTCGAACAGATCCGCCGGCGGGATGCGGTCCACAAGCGCGAGCCACATCGGCAGATGCGCCTGGAGATGCCGCAGCACGCGCGCGTCTTCCTCGTCCAGGTGGACGTCGGCCGGCGGCCCGTCTGTGATCGCGGCCGCGATGGAGGGCGCCAGTGCGGCAAGCGCCGCATCGGAAATCCGCGCGATCCCGGAGCGTAGCAGCGCGGCGGCGCGGAGATCAGAGGACGGCGAGGCAAGATAGCGAATCAGGGCGCAGGCATCCTTGATCTCGTCGGAATCGAAGAAGCCCAGCCCCTTGTAGACGTAGGTCGGGATCGCTCGCGTCTCGAGTTCGTGCTCGAATTCCCGGTGACTCGTGCGCGAGCGGAACAGGATCGCGATATCACCAGGGCGTGCGGCACGAGCGACGCCTGTCTTCTTATCGCGAACAACCGCGCCATCGAGGATCCGCTGTATTTCGGCCGCAACACTGGCGGCGCACGCTTCGACGGTATCGGCAGCCGCGATGCCGAGCACCGGGCCCCTGATGCTGTCGGAGGCGGGCGCGACCGGTGACGGGAATCGATCCGACTCGCTGTAGGTAAACGCATCCGGTCGCGAGGCCGGCATCACCATCTCGCCGCAGATCTCGTTCACGAACTCGAGCAGTTCGGGAACCGCGCGGAAGCTGCGTGAGATCGAGCGCCGGGCGCCGGCCCCCGGGCGGAGACCCTCGATGTAGCGGCCGGCCTCGGTCAGCACGGCAACTTCGGCGTCTCTGAACCGATAGATGGACTGCTTCCGGTCACCGACGATGAAGATCGAGGGGTTCGAGGCGAGGCCCATCCCTTCACCCCACGACTGGATCAGCAGCGAGACCAGCTCCCACTGCGCCCGGCTGGTGTCCTGGAATTCATCGACGAGCACGTGGTGATAGCGCGATTCGAGGCGGAAGCGGCTCTGCGAGAACTCGTCCATCCGCCGCAGCAACGTCAGTGCGCGATCGAGGACGTCCGAGAAGTCCAGTGCGGAACGGGCCTCGAGCGTTTTGCGGTACTGGACGAGCGCAATCGCGAACATCTTGCGCAGGCCGCGCGCGAGAACCGCGTTCAGCTCGCGGGCGAACTGTCGAATCACGCGCTCGACCTGCGGCGCCATGTCGTTGACCGCATCGCGATGACGTTTCGACGCGGCCGCGGTCGGATAGTGACCCGCGCTGTAGGGATGGATCGAGTTGCCCTTCCGAGCGGTGCCGTCCTGCTTGAGGAAGTGCAGCGCGATGCGGTCGAGAAGAGCGCGGATCTGCGCATCCGTCATGCCGTCGGATGCCTGCAGCCGTTGCACCTGCCGAAGGAACAGCTTGTAGCGAGGGTGGAGCGAAGGTCCATCGGCGAGGAACTGTCCGAGCCCGCCAGGCGCGTGGCTGAGGATCTCGAGCAGACCGTCCGCGGCGCGGCGGCACACCACTTCGGCCTTCAGCTCCTTCGGTCCGCGGGTGAGGAAGCGATCGAGCGCGTCCCACGCGACGAGGCGACGATCGAGCAGCGACGCCAAGCCCGCGCGCGTGCGCGATACGCCGAGCTGCGCGATCACGAGCGCGATATCCGGATCCTCTTTCGCCAATGACCCGAAGATCCGGAGCGAACGATCCAGCGACTCCCCGATGAAGCGTGGAACCTCGGTCTCGTCGGCCATGTCGAAGCCGGGATCCAGGTCCGCCTCCAGCGGGAACTCGCGCAACAGCGACAGGCAGAACGCGTCGATCGTGCTAATGGCGATCTCCGAGATCCGGTCGCGCAGCGCGACCCAACGCGCCTTCTCGAACTCCGAACGTGCCGCGGCCGTCCTCAGCTCGCGGACGATGCGTTCGCGCATCTCGGTGGCGGCCTTGCGCGTGAAGGTAATGGCGAGGATGTTGGCCGGTTCGACACCCGCCTTCAGCAGGTTGACGTAGCGATGCACGAGAACGGTGGTCTTGCCGGTCCCGGCCGAGGCTTCGAGCACCACGTTGTGACGCGGATCGACGGCAAACGCCCGTGCGGCGCCGTCCACGTCGAGTGTCGCGGTCGTGACCGGCGGCGGATCGAAGAGCGGCAAATTACTCATCGCCGACATAATCCTTCCGGCACACCGCTGCGTAGCCGCACCACTGGCAGCGGAACGGCTCGTCGGGCTTGACCGGGAACTCGCCGCGTTCGATGCCCTCGACCGCCGCGATCAGCCGCGCCTGTCCCTCGGCCAGCGCGGCGTCGAGCGTGGCCGACCGTCCACCAAGTGATACGAACGCTTCTTTTTCCTTGAAGGCGACGTAGCCCGCGCTCTTCACGGTCCACGACTTGCCGCGGTGCCCCTCGAGATGCTGCTGCGCCATCACCCCGTAGATCGGCAGTTGCAGCGCGCGGCTCGGCTTCGGCGCCTTGCTCAACTTGTAATCGATGATGCGCAGCGTGCCGTCAGCCATCAAGTCGATCCGATCGGCCTTCGCCTTGATGTGAATGTCGCGCGGCCCCTCAGGACCGGTGAATGTGAACTCCCCTTCCAACTCGTGCTCGAGCAGACGTTCGACGACCTCGCCGCCTTGCTCGATTTCGAAGGCGAACGCGCGCTCGGCGAGTCCGGACGACGCCGCCGATCCGAGCAGATGGTTGCGCTCGAGCGCGCGGTCGACTTCGGGCAGCGCTTCGAGCTTCTGTTCGGCCACGCGTTCGAACATCTCGAGCGCGTCCGCGGCGTTCTCGGTGGTAATCGAGGCCCGCCCGGCAGCCTGCCAATCCCTGAAGAACGTTTCGAACACGTCGTGAACGAAGTGGCCGCGCTCGATCGGTGTCAGACCAGCTTCCTCGTCGCGCTCCTCGGGAAGCTTAAGGACCTGGCCCGCAAG
>JACDDJ010000525.1 GCA_013817065.1 Acidobacteriota bacterium | reverse complement strand
TCGGTGGGTGACACAGCAGATTTATGACCCGGGTTTCAAGTCCGCGGTAACTTCTCAGATCCAAGGCCTGCGCGGACTGGCTCCGGGCTGGGATGGCTACTCGGCACCGCGAATCGACGAAGCCATCGTCGACGCGGCCTTGAAGCTCGTTCAAGAATTGGCACCGCACATCGCGCCGAGGCCAAGAGTTGTTCCCTTATCGTCAGGCGGTCTCCAGTTTGAGTGGCAGGCCGCTAACGGTCAGTCGCTCGAGCTCGAGTTCGAAGACGATAGCACCATCCACTACCTGCGGTGGCATCAGGCCGCCGGAATAGAGGATGAGGCGTTCTTGTCGGTCGACGAGGTGGAGGAGATCGAGCAACTCATTAAGTGGTTCACCGACCGCGCGGATGTGTGACTGCGTCGCGACAGGCCCCGCCATTGCCAACGACGAAGATCTGGTGAGAATCATCACCAAAGCCAGTGGATGGTTGTCCCCGGACGGTCACGTATCATCCGCCGCGTTCAACCATTGCTACTACTCCGTAGAGATCGTTTCGCGCACCAGTGGGCCGGATGAGAGCATGGGCCGGGTTCCTGGCGCCTGCGGCACCGTGCACTTCAACTGCGGTTGTGCACGACAGGAAGGGCTCGACGCGCGGGACGAGCGAGACGAAGCGCATCCCGACAACATGGCTCACGCCCATGTTTATCTAGATGCTCCAAACAGTCAGCGAAAGAAGCGCGCCAAACGGTTCATCGCTAATTGCAGCCCTACCGTCACTCGAAACGGCTGCTGACAACGCGCCCGTCCTTACCGAAACCGCTGGGCGGCGTCGGATCGCTGTCGGGAAGCTCGGTCGGCGGCATGCTCGGTTGGGCAGTATACTCCGCGGCCTACTGCTGGATGGGAGCACTCGCGTCTAATCCTTCCCACGGCTGCGCCATCATCGCGTCAAGTTGCACCAGCCGCGCGCCGAAGGGACTTCTGATGAAAAGGCGGACGTGATCTTTCAAGGCTGTCGGAGGAAGTACGACGCAGGATCTGATCGCGAGGGATAGCCGGCTGCTTGCGCCAAGTGCATGGCGAATCAAACCAGCAAAGATAATGCGTAATGACCCGAGCTTGCCGTCGAGTTGATCTGCGGGCCAAAGATGCAGCTGATCCCAAGGCGGGTCAGATGGGTCGACGGCAAATCCCCCTTCGCACTCGAAGATCGTCGGTAACCTGCCACCGCGATGAACGATGCGATCTCTCAGTGCCCGCAACAGTTCGAAAACCTCAGCCTCTTGTTCGTACCACTTCGCGAGATTCTCCGGGAGCTTGTACCGCTCTTGAATCTCAGCCCAGGGATATCGGCGATTCTCAAACAATGCGACCTTCGCGAAACTCGGCGGCAGAGGCTTATTCAGTGCTTTTTCACCAGAGGCAGTGACGCTCAACTGGTCTGCGATGGCCGTCACGAGGGCTTGGAGCGCGTCGTAGTAACTCCTGAGCAAGAGCAACAGGTATTCCAGCTCCGACTGCACCAGAATGGACGTCTCGAGGCCGACGGCCTTGGCTCGGTGCCTCCAGAGAACGTGGTACTTCTCCAACACGGCGGCGCACTGGTGAATATCGTTCAGGATTGGCGGGAGTTCACGCTCCATTCTCGGATAGGAGAGATGCTGGTAAATCAGCGTTCCGAGCGGACTCTCGATGTCTGTAGCGACGTCGGCCGGTTTAGTGGCTAGATACTGGCCGGATATAACCTCGCCCGCCAGCATCCGCTGGAGCGATCCCTTTCCGGTGGGAAGATACAGATGCCAGGACTCATCGGCCCTCTCGTAATACGTCAGGATGAAGAAAAGCCGTCCGTCCTCCAGCTGCGATTTGAAGTACGGCAGCTTCTCCAATTCGCTGCGCCGGATTCCTTCGTGTCCACCGTCCATGGCCCAAGGATAGCGAAATGAGGCGGACGGCACGTAAGAGTTGTGACCTGTTGACATCTGTCAACCCTCGCGCCGCACCTTGCCGTTGAGAATCGGGACCTCCGACGCCGCACCGGCGAGCGCCGACCGCCTACCTCCGTTAGCATCGCTGTAGCGCCCGCCTCCTGTTCGCGTAGGCTGTCGGCCGCGTCAACCGTCGGCCAGGCGATTGACTTGGCGGTCGCTGCCTGTGATTGCCGGCACTCGCGGATCCAATGGGCAAAGATCACAGGGATGCTCGGCGTAGCCTCAGCGGCCGGGGCACGGCCGTAGCCGAACGCGGGCAGGCTCGTGCCGGTCGGCAAATTCTGGTCGGCGGCCCGCGAACCGCGGAAGGCTTCCCGAGTGGTGCCGGAGGTGCGCTCGCCTTGGCGGCGATGCCGATCCAATGGTTGATTACCGAACGGCTGGCGCTACGTAAGAGGCGTCAGTATCATTCAGAAGTCTCCCCAACCCGGCCGCTGGGCGATTGGCCGAACGCTTCCCCCGAGTGCGTCGGAGCTCGCCAACTCAGCTCTGGAGTCGAATGAGGGGCGACAAGGGGGACGCGACGAGAACCTGACGAAATCCTGAGCGTGTTCCGAGATTGTGGCAGACGGCACGGCAACCCATGAGGCTCGGGCATCAACTCGGGCTCTTTGGCGACGCTCTCGTGGGCAACCAAGGAATTATGAATGGACGGAGTTTCGAGTTCATACCGGCCCACATCAATATGCTACGCTGGCGCGTGAAGAGTCCCGGTCAGTAACGGAGTGTGTCAGGCTGGATAAATTCCGCCGCATCCGTCTGCTCGCCACGTTCGCCGTTCTGCTGAGCGCGTGCCTGGGACCGTTGTCGGCTCAGGCACAGCGTCCGTCGCTCGGCTTCAGGTCGCTGACATTCACATTGTCAGTTCCAGCTCGAACGTTCCTGCTTCTCGAGCCGGTGCCATTGACGCTTACACTCGAGAACGGGACAGCAGAACCCGTCATTGCACACGCGGCATTGAGCTTCTCGGACCGTGCTGTGGCGGTCCTCGTTCAACCAGAAGGCTTACCGGCGTATCGAGTGGATCGACTGTCGCCGCTCGCGATACGCGGGCGAATTACCTCTCTGACACTGCCTCCAGGGTACCGGCGTGTATCAACAGAACCACTCATGGTCAGTCTGCAGAAGGTGTTCCCTGCTGCGGGTAAGTACCTGATTCAGGCGCTGCTGCACGACCTAAACGGAGATGAGATCCGGTCGAACGCCGTCAGTATCGAGGTGGTTCAACCCGTCGGATTGGAGCAGGTGGCATACCGGTCTATCTTAGAGAGCGGGCAGGCGGATTATTTTTTTGCGGGTGCTGATGCCGCCAGCGATCCAGAGCGGTACAACGAGTACGAGACGTTCTCCCGCATATTCCAAGGCACCGTATATGCGGATTATGCGAATCTCACCCTCGGCCAGCTCAACGAGGCCCGCGGGCAGATCGACACCGCCCGGGCGTTCTTCTCAAGCGTTACGAAGCGCAGCGAGTACGCCGCTCAAAAAGCCGCCGAGGCACTCAAGCGTTTTCCCGCCAAGTAAAGCAGATACGCACACTATTGCTGGTTCGACGAGGCAAGGAATGCGTTCCCCTTACGGTTCGGGCACTGTATTGCACTCGATTGCTCGCGAACCGCGAGGAGTTTCTCGCTCTTTGATGGGCGGCCGCATGCGGCCGGAAAAGCAATCACCGGTCCGATGAAGTTTGTCGATACCGCTTGTCAACGCCGGGCCAGAATCTGACAATTCCGCCGGTTGAAAATCTGACAGTTCGGCGAGGGGACGAGCCTCAGTTCGTCGCGACCTCCTGACGAGTGCGCCGGCGGCGGGTCGGGGCGGGTTCCGGATCGTGCGTGGTGTGGAGGGCCTGCTGACCTGCCCGGTTTCTTCGGACCACCGATTATTGGAGAACGGCAGTCTCAGGGCCTTTTCCTAAACAGCTGCTCTTGATCTGCGCCTTGTACTCGGCGGGCGTCTGATCGCCGAGGCTCATATG
>JACDDJ010000524.1 GCA_013817065.1 Acidobacteriota bacterium | reverse complement strand
GTCACGGGTGGGTCACGCGCATCAGCGATGCTTCGTCTGCGTGAACTGCTGCAGGACGCGGCCGACTTCAACCGCAATCGCATCGCGTGGAACACCGGTCAGCGCCGCGACTACTCGCGCGGGCGGCTCGACCTCGAGGCGCTCCGTCCGGTCATCCTCGGCGAACTGCCCCTCGCGGTGTCGGCGAATCGCGCCAGCGACCTGCTCGCGGCGCTGCGCCTCGCCGCTGAGTTCAAGCTGAAACTGATCCTCGTTGGCGCCGCGGAAGGATGGAGAGTGGCGGAGCTGATCGCGGCGGCGAAGGTGCCGGTGATTGTGAAGCCGCTCACCAACATTCCGTCGTTCGATGCGCTCGGTGCGACGCTCGAGAACGCCGCGCGCCTGCATCGCGCCGGCGTTACCGTTGCACTCTCGTCCTTCGAAACACACCGCGCTCATACGCTGCGGCAGGAGGCGGGTAATGCCGTGTCCTACGGACTCGATCGCGAGGCCGCGTTGCGCGCCGTCACCCTGGCGCCTGCACAAATCTGGGGAGTTGCGACCAGCACCGGGTCCCTTGAAGTCGGGAAGGATGCCGACGTGGTGATCTGGTCCGGCGATCCGTTCGAGCTGACGACGTCAGCCGAACGCGTGTTCATCAAGGGGCAGGAGATACCGAGGACGACAAGGCAGACCGAGCTGCTGAAGAAGTACAGGACGATCGAGCGCTGAGCCGTGCGTGCAGCCGACGGCAGGGCTAAAGCCCTGCGCTACACGGTCAGGCTGTAGTCCGGCTGTAGCGCAGCCCCTTGAGGGCTGCCGACAGGCTCACACGCGGATCTTCACGATCGCTTTCCTGACCGCGCCAGCGCCAGCGAGTGGCGCGTGCGCGTCCTCAGGAAAGAAGATCGCGAACGTCCGCGGCGGGAGGGCCAGCCACGTATCCGGACGATCGTGATAGAAGCCGATATCGCGGGTGGCGTCGAAGGCGCCGTCAGGCTGCTCGCACGCGGCGAGCGGCTTCCAGCCGATCTGCTCATCCCCATCGATCGTCAACTGGACGTCGATGTGCTCCCGGTGCGCTTCGAGGCGTGCACCGTCTCGACCGCGTCCGTCAACGTGATCGACCGACAGATATAGCGCGTCCCCCTCGATCTCGTGCCGACCGGGCGGGAGCGCCGCGAGGTCGGTCGTACGCAGAAATTCGAACGCGCGTTCGAACGAAGGATGCAGGTGCGTGTATCGTCCGGCCAGATCGAGCTGATCGAGCACCACCTACCGCCCTACCGTCGTTGCGCCAAGAGGGCTGAGGAGCGGCTCGAGCTGCGGGGCGTCGCCGATGGCCACGACCGATCGTTTCACGCCGAGGCCGAGGCTTGTCTCGTTCTTGTGGGTGATGCGGCGGGAGAGGCGGACCTCGTTGATGCAGCGCTCGGCAGCGACCGGATCGACGGCGATATCCTGCTCGAGGATCTTGAGCGCGGCGATCTCACCGGTCTCCCGGTCGCGGGCCTTGTAGACGACACCCATCCCGCCGCGGCCCGCTTCTTCGAGCCGCTCGTAACGCGTGTCGAGGTCAGCGGTCCACGAGGTCGGATGGGTAACCAAGGGGGCGGCGGTCAGCGGGCCTTCAACTGAGCGGCGATCTGCTGGAGCGCGGCCTTCTCTTCGGCCGAGACCTTGCCGATGCCGAACAGCCCGCCCGATGCCTGCGCGATCTGCTCGCAGTACTTGATCAAGTCGTCAGCGCTGACCTGCATCTCCGCACCTGCTGGACGATCGAGCATCGCGCCGATCAGCCGTGAGGCCTTGCGGAAGGTGGCCTCCGGCGGCTTCTCTTCGAGCCACTCGTGCAGCTGCACATCGGCCGGGGAACCGGCGGCAATGTCGCGCGAGCGCGCCAGGTTGACGATCATCGTGCGCTCGGCGGTGCTGATTCCCCCTTCGGCCCAGGCCACTTGCAGGACGGGAACGAGGGGCAGCAGCGCCAGGGTGTCGGGGGAGAAACCGAGCGCCTGCAGCTCTTGAATCTGCTCAGGATCGTTGATCCCGGTGGCATTCTCGATGCTCTTGCGGGTAGCTGCGTCAGCGGCCTTTTGCCGCATGCGCTCGATGAGCTCGCGGTCCTGGCGCCGGAAATACTCGTCTTCGCGCTGCCGGATGTCGTCATTGATGCCGTCGTTGTTCGCCACGTGATCCTCCTGAACAGAACTCAATTGTAGCGTCAACGGCGCGGGCGTTCGTGCGCTGGGCCGTGACCGTCGGTGAGGTTGCGCGCCGTGTTGATCAGCGAGACGTGCGAAAAGGCCTGCGGAAAATTACCGAGTTGCCGGCCACTCCGAACGTCGACTTCCTCCGACAGCAACCCGACGTCGTTGGTCAGCGACAGCAACCGTTCGAATAACGCCCGCGCCTCCTGGTCTCGCCCCTGGAGCAAGTAGGCGTCCGCCAGCCAGAAGCTGCACGCGAGAAAGGCGCCTTCGCCCTCAGGGAGGCCGTCGACATCGCCATCCTTGCGGGTGCGGTAGCGATGAAGATAACCGTCTTCATACAGTTCGCGTTCGACGGTCGCGATCGTGCCGCCAACACGCGGGTCCGAGCAGGGCAGAAATCCGAGCAGCGGTATCTGCAGCAGGCTGGCATCGACTTCGGTGGAGCCGTAGTACTGCGTGAATGTGCCGAGCGGCTCGTTGTAACCCTTCGCACACACGTCGTCGTGGATCTCCTGGCGGATCCTCCGCCATTTGTCGACGGGACCCTCGAGATTGAAGGCCTCGGCGCTCTTGATGGATCGATCGAACGCAACCCAGGCGAGGACCTTCGAATGCACGAAGTGACGCTGGGGTCCGCGAACTTCCCAGATGCCCTCGTCCGGCTCACGCCATGCGCGCTCGACGTAATCGAGGATCACTTTCTCCAGGGCCCACGCCGACGCGTCTGATTCGAGGCCGGCGTTTCGCGCGACGTGGAGAGCGTCGAGCACTTCTCCATAGACATCCAGCTGGAACTGGTTCACCGCGGCGTTCCCGATCCGCACCGGCTTCGAGTTCTCGTAACCTGGCAGCCAATCCAGTGTCAGCTCGGGCAGGCGCCGCTCCCCGGCCGCACCGTACATCGTCTGCAGTCCTGCCGGATCGCCGGCGGCCGCACGCAGCAGCCAGTTTCGCCACGCCGCGGCCTCGCTCAGAAAGCCGCAGTTGATGAGCGAGTACAGCGTGAAGGTGGCGTCTCGCAGCCAGCAGAATCGGTAGTCCCAGTTCCTGACGCCGCCGATCTTTTCAGGGAGCGATGTCGTTGCGGCCGCGACGATGCCGCCGGTCGGCGCGAAGGTGAGCGCCTTGAGCGTGATCGCGGAGCGAAGGACCTGCTCCTTCCATGGACCCTCGTAGTTGAAGGCGTTCGCCCAGTCGGTCCACCACTCCAGCGTGTCGTCGAGTGCGCAAAACGGATCCGCCAGGGTGCGCGGCGCCTGGTGCGAGGGCGCCCAGGTGAGGACGAAGGGCACCCGCTCGCCGGGTCCGACCGTGAAGTCCGCCCGGGTGTGAAAGTTCACCCCTTCCAGGTTCACTGGCGTGCGCAACGACAGACTGTCGGGCCCGGCCGTCGCGGTCCACAGGTCGTCCACCCGGCGGACCCACGGGATGATCGATCCGTAATCGAACCGGACGGTCAGTTCCATCTGCATGGCCACTTCGCCGCTCACACCTTCGACGATGCGGACCACGTCCGGTTCGGTGCCGCGAATCGGCATGAAGTCGATCAGCCGGACGGTTCCGGCGTCGGTCGTGAATTCCGTTTCGAGGATCAGGGAAGGACCGCGATAACGGCGGCGGACTTTGCGAACGATCGCTCCCGGCGTGATCCGCCACCGGCCGTGATTGGGGTGACCGAGCAGGGCGGCGAAGCACGCACCCGAGTCGAATCGCGGGAAGCAGAGCCAGTCGATCGATCCCTCGGTCGAAACCAGGGCTGCGGTCTGA
>JACDDJ010000523.1 GCA_013817065.1 Acidobacteriota bacterium | reverse complement strand
GGCCCTGGCGGAAGAAGACCTCGCTGGTGCCGAAGTCATTCGCGAGCCGCTCAAACTCCCTGCGTGAAGCGAGTCGATCTGGTTCGACACATCGAACGGCACGGCTGCGCGCTGTTCCGCGAAGGTAGCCGCCACTCCGTGTATCTCAACCGTTCGACACGCAAGTCGTCGACGGTTCCGCGGCATCGCGAGATCAATGAATTTGTGGCTCGCAAGATCTGTAGGGATCTCGAAATCCCGCTTCCCTGACGTCTAACGGATCCGGTTTAAGCTGCGGCGCGGCCGCGGCAACCTGAGACCAATGTGCACGACGACCGAGCGCGCCGGCAGCTTCAAACCGTTGTTAGGTAGCGGCGACTAGCTTGCCGGTCGCGTGTTTGTATGCTCGCAGCAGGCGTGCAAGTTGTGCCTTCTCGAGTACCAACCGCTTGGTGAGACCCCAGGGGCTGCGCCCCCTTTGGTACTTGAAGTCAATCCAGTGCGTCCGGGGCTGCGAATGCCGAAAGGTGTCCCATAGCATCAGGAGATAGTCGCCATCCGGGCCTAGCCCGACAATGTGCTTGACGCTGATCCGCTCCGCGCTGCCGCGTTGAAACCGATACGTGATGCGCAGCGATCGACGCTTGCATGTGCACGTACGAAGGAGTAGGCGCTGATCCCATCCACTTGGCGCCAGCTCGTCCCAGATGAACGCTGCAATGCTGCGTGAGTGACAGACCGTCAACCACGCTGGCTTGTCGCCGCAAGTCGTGCACTGCCACCAGTATCTGGCCATCGCCTCCGCTACCTAACGCCCTGCGGTTCAGCGGCTTCGGCCCGCCGCGCGGAACGTGCAAGGCAGTGTACCAGGGGCGCGGGCCGAAGTCCGCTGCAACCGCTTGTTAGACCGCGCCACCGATGGTGTTCGCGCTCTCGGCCTCTGCCGGGTTTAGTTTCCACAGGCGGTATCCCCAGATACTCGCGTAGGGAAGATAGAACAGGTATGGCAGCAGCCACCACGCAACCGTACGATCGATGCGCAGCAGAAGGGCGAAGAGGATGAACGCGGCGAGGGCGTATGGCAAGCCAATCAGTAAGGCATGAAATAGATTGCGTGAGCGAAAGAAGAAGTAGTTCCAAAGGGCATTGACAAACATGACGCCGGCCAAGACCATCAAAGCCGCGTTGCGCAGTGGAAGGGCCGCGGGCAGGCTAAACAGACGAAACAGGATCATAAAACATATGACGTAATAAGACACGGCGACGATGACCCATCCCCACAATGTCAAAGCGTAGCGCGGGACTCGCAGTTCCGCGAGGCGTTGCTTGATGCCGCCGCCGGCAAAAACGCCCTCAAGCGCAGCGGCAAACACGCAAATTCCGAGTGAGAAGAGAAAAGCTGATTGCATCGCTGCCCGTCCTTCGAGGTCTAACACCCTGCCGATAAGCTGCGGGCGCCGCAGGCGAACGTCAGCTTCATCGCCTTGTTAGACGGCCCCGCGCGAGCCATCCGGGCGAGAAAGCCGAGTGCGACCGCGAACTGAGGGGCCCCTCAGCGCCAGAGTACGAACGGGAGCATTCCCCAAGCGGCGAGGACCACGCACCATTGCAGCGCTCCCGCGAGTACGAGGAGATCCAGACGCGCTGTGTTCGTGCGGAGCCCAGTCCGCACACGGTGCATTCCCGCCACGAGAAGCGTGAGCGGGAACATACCCGTGAGCAACGCGATCGCCACGTTCGCCGGTGTTGGGTCGCCGATGGCCAGGAAGGACTGCGTGAGGTAGAGCGCCGGAGCCACAAGCATCAGCGCGAGACAGGTCGCTGGCCAGCGCAGCGCCTCGGAGCGCCACATCCCACGACGCACGGACTGCACGGTCCGCACCCCGCCGATGACCAGCAGGTAGAGCACTGCCGCAAGCCCCACCAACGCGCTCGCCCACCGCGCGTAGACGGTCAGTGGCCGCACGCGTTCGAGTGTGCGGAGGCCATCGGTGATGATCGGACGATCCTCGCTGGAACGTAGCAGCACGTGCGTCGCCTCACGACGATCCGTCGCGCGGAAGAACGCCCCGCCCACGGGGGTCAACGGGCGCGCGCTGCCCTGCAGGGGCTCCAGCAGCAATGCCGTGCCATCCCAGCGCACCCGTGTCAGGCCAGTCACCGCATCCAGGTAGGCGAACTGCGCAAACCGATTCGGCTGCACATAGTAGAACCCCTCCCACTGCGCAGGATCCACGCCGGGCGACTGTCGCTCCTGCTCAGGCGGCGACGGCACGCCGAGCGCGCGCACGAGGATCGCGTCTATCCGGTCGAAGTTCGCGTTCTCGGGGTCGACGTTATGCGAGATGAAGAACGCGCGTTGTTGCTCGGGGAAGAGGCAGAGCGCCGCCCGAAAGGTGCCCAGGTTTCCCAGGTGGCACCTTCCCACAACGCCGTGCCGATCGCGGCGCAGGAGACCGAGCGCGTAGCCAGCGGTGAGCCCCGCCCTCGCCGACTCGGTCGTCGTTGGCATCGCCATGGCACGCAGCAGGAGGCTGTCCACGAGTACGCGGCCCTCGACACGGCCATCGCTCATTAAAAAGCGCGCAAACCGCGCCATGTCAGCGGCGGTGGTCGTGAACTGGCCCGGCGGGCGCAGGTGGGTCGGCACGGCCGCGCTAGTCGTGCCCGGGTCGAAGTGTCCCATCGCGAGGGTCGGATCCCCATGCGGTCCCAACTGCGTCACGAAGGCGAACGTGCTGCGCGCCATGCCCAGCGGCGCGAGCAGCTCGGCGTCGAGCCAGCTCTCGTACCGCGTGCCGGTCACCGCCTCGATGAGCATCCCGAGCAGGACGTAGCTGGTGTTCGAGTACGACGAGCGGTCGCCGGGACGGTACCGCACCCGCACGGTGCCGCCGACCCGCACGAGCCCCTCGCGCAGCGGCGCGTCGGGCCTTGCCCGAAGGCTGAACACCTGCCACATGCGCACGTCGTCGAGTCCGCCGCTGTGGTCCAACAGGTGTCGCACCAGCAGCGGTGACGTGGCCTCCCAAGGATTCTCAATCGGGGCGTCGGGGAGATACTGTGCCACCGGCGCGTCGAGAACGACGCGTCCTTCGGTGACGAGCCGCAGGACGCCTGTGGCGATGAATGTCTTCGCAATCGATCCGACCTGCACCCGGTCGGTCGGGGACATCGGTGCGTTCCGGGACGCGTCCTTGAGGCCTGCGGCACCGACGGTCGTGCCCTCGGGCTTGACGAGGGACCACGTCGCACCGACGAGTCCCTCCTCGGAGAGCGCCCTGCCGATAACGGTGGTCAGGGAGTCCGCCGTCTGCGCGGGAACCGGTGTGGCCCCCGAGAGGACCACGAGTAACGTGCCCGTGAGCAATGTCGGCACCGCGCACCTCACCACCGCCGCCACCGCCCCGCCCGTGCCCGCGGGCTACGTTCGTGCACGCGCATCACGAGCGACGCCCCACCTGTGTCGATTCCATCAACGCCACCGTGCGCGCAAAACACACGAGATAAAGCGAAAGGATCAGCGAGAACCATAGCTGCCGCTCAGTAAGGGAGAACCCACAACGTCCACCTTTGGTGCTTGTGGGGCTGTCTAACGCTCCGGTTCAGCGGCGGGCCGCGTAGCGGACCGTCCGCTGCAACCGGTTGTTATACCCCGCCCGGTGTTAGTGACCTGCCACCTGGAGCACGGCCAGTCCCCCCAACACCCGTGACAGCTCACGTACGACCGCATCCTCAGTCATGGCGGGTACCGAGAGGGGCACTTGGACCAGAGGGGCTCTCAGCCGACACGTGCCCGGGCCGAATTAGCCGAGCCCACCCGGCCCGACCCGCCAACAGCGAGAACAGGCGGCCGCCACCGCACCGAGCCAGGATGACACCCGCAGCGAAGAACGCATACTCGCGCTTGACCGCATTCATGTTCGCAATCACCGACCGGTCCAGATCGAAGTTGCTGATGAGAAACCAAGCCATGATCAGAAC
>JACDDJ010000522.1 GCA_013817065.1 Acidobacteriota bacterium | reverse complement strand
CTGCGCCTCCGCCGTGGTTGCCATCGGGATAGCCAATGCGCTCGCGAACACCGTTGCCTTGAGTAGATTTGACATCATTGCTTTCGTCTCCTTGAGTGACCCTCGCAGGGTTGTGATCTATGAGTGCAGTGATCGCACCACCGATGTCGGCGCACGTCATCCGCTCGACTCGGAGGCGAGGTAGCGCGCCGGGCGGCCGGCGAGGCGCAGCTGCTGACGCAAGGTCCGCGGACTAAAGCCGTGCGTCCTCCGGAAGTCGCGCGCGAAGTGGCTCGGATCAGCTACCCCGACCTGGAGCATGATGTCGGCGATCGACAATGACGTCCGTTCGACCAGCAGTCGAGCCCGAGTCATGCGTTCGCTCTGCAGGTATGCGGACGGTGTGACCCCGAGCTCGGCTCGAAACAGCCGCGCTAATCGCGACATCGACAGGCCGACGCGCGCGGCGAGATCGCGCACCATGATCCCGGTGTGCAGCTGCTCATTGATCGTTTCCATCGTCCGTTCAATTCGGTGGTCCATGAAATCCTCCCTGCACTCGAACAACTTCAAGGGGGACGCCAAGTAACTTGACCGCTCAAGCATCGATGCCTGTTCGGTCAAGCACACGGTTGGCCCCGGCCAGCGTGGCCAAACACGGGGTGCGGTCACTGTTCGGTTAGCCGAATCCAATCTGATGTCGCCGGCTGTGGCAGGCATGGGTAGCTCCTTGCATGTCCGGTCAAGCATGGGAGTGAACCCCGATACCTACGAAGTGCGGGCCCGGCGCCGCTGCCTGGTGTGCGATGGCGAGGACGAGGTGTGGGAACTCGAGGATACCGACCAGATCGGTCCGCTGTGCCGCGTCTGTCATGCGCCGTCCGAGCGTATTGCCGTGTTCGAGCGACGACGGATGCCGGCGGCGGTCAATCCCCATGCGGCTGCGCTCGGCCGGCTCGGCGGTCTGAAGGGCGGTCCGGCCCGTGCCGCGAAGTTGACCGCGAAGCGCCGCAGAGATATTGCCCGCGCCGCGGCCCGGGCACGCTGGAGCCACGGCAAGTGAGGGCAGCGCGCACCGGACCGAGGACGGTTGAGCCGCAGTGGATGGGGTGATCAATTCTCGAGTGCGCGCGCGTGTTCGGTGGTCCACCATCACGAAGATCAGCGATCTCCATCGCGTTGGAGCAAGGACGCCGAGTACAAGGAGGCGTACGACGCCCGCGGTGAGGAGTTCGACCTCGCGGGGGCACTGATCGAGGCGCGGACGGCCGCGTGCCTGTCGCAGTCGCAGCTCGCTCGACGTATGAAGACCTCACAGTCCTACATCGCGCGGATCGAGGGCGGAAAAAGTGCGGCCCTCCACAGACGCGTTGGAGCGCTTTGCGCAGGCGACCCGTACGCGTCTGCGGATCGTCTTCGAGCCAGAGCCTGCCCGCTGATGCAGCCGTGTCGCGAGTGCAAGTCAACGCCGGCCGATCGCGCCAGGGCTCAGGCCATTTGGATCGTCTCCAGTGGCCGAGCGGCTGTACCAAGCCTACACAAAGGCGGGACGACCCGCGAGCACCTCAGTAGGATTCGTTTTGAGGATGAAGAGTCGCGGTGTCCTGTTGTCATTCTTGCCG
Source organism: Acidobacteriota bacterium (assembly GCA_013817065.1). GTDB lineage: Bacteria > Acidobacteriota > Vicinamibacteria > Vicinamibacterales > 2-12-FULL-66-21 > JACDCA01. The sequence continues at coordinate 2,365 of JACDDJ010000522.1, read as the reverse complement.
CGATTGGAGCCGACCTCGCCTGATCACAAGCAGCGGCTGTTCTTTCCGGAAGGGATCGGGTTCGACGGAAATCGGTTAATCGAACCGGCGCAACGGTACCACTGTTCAACTACTTGGCGCCATCCGAAAGTGTTCAATGAAAGTGGTGAGCCGCGATGGAATCGAACCATCAACCCGCAGATTAAGAGCCGCATCAAGCGCGCGAAATAGCTCGAAATACTGGCGATTTGTCACCGCAGCTTTGCAGAACGTGGCAGAACGCAGCACCGGGATGCAACCCAGGCGCAACCGGACTCCAATCTAGATCCAGGGGCCGCGCGGATTTCAGATCGCGGCGAATGAACGACCTGCGCCAGAGACTCGAAGTAGCGCGGCCGGTTCCTCGTGGCGAATGCTTCCATTTCGCGTGAGCATTTTGCGTCGTGAACGAAGCGTTCGCTGAGCGCGACGACTTCGTCGGGCGCCAGCGTGCCGCAACGAGCGTGTCTCCGGCGACCGCTACCCGCCGGGCCGCCACCGCGACGTCCGTGAAGTCCTTCATGCGGCTGTTCGAGATACCCAGATCGACCATCGCTTCGATCTTCTCGGACGATCGTCTCGGTCGGGTATGCCAGCAAGTTCGGCGCGGGCATGTCGCCGAGAAGCGTCGGAAACTTCAGATCGGTCGCACCTGGCGTGATTGCGTCGCCGGAAGCCGACGTCGATCTGGACGTGGATACAGGCCTCCGCGACATGCGTCTGTATGACACGCGAATGCGGCCGTAACGATTGTCCTCTCGGATCCGATGCACCTCTAGTCTCATGCGTTTGACGCTTTAGGACATCGTGCGAGTTTATCCAGAATGAGGTCGGCGAACTTGGTCCAGACAAAGCGTTCGGGCGCCGCGTTGTAATGCTGCAGGTAGTCCTCGATGGCCGCGATGAGCGCCGGAACGCTGCGGAAATGATGTGCCGCGACTGCGGTCTCATCGAGATCGTCGGCGACGTGAACAAGCTGCGTCGCCTGACCGGAAGCCGCCAGCGAACGATCCCCGCCGCTGACCCGTAATCCGCACCGCAATCCGCAATCCTTCACTCCGCACTCCACAATCGGTGATCGCGCAGCTCTTGACGGCAAGTCTGCGGGCCCATATAGTGTCCCGCAACATATGGCTGCAGACAATGAGCTCAAACGCGGCACCGCGGAACTGATGATTCTCGCCGCGCTGGAGGCTCGCAGCCGGCACGGATACGACATTGCGAAGCTGATCGACGACCGGTCCGGCGGCGTGCTCCGGTTCCACGTCGCCTCCCTCTACCCGATGCTCTATCGCATGGAACGCCGGACGTGGATCGAAGGCAAGTGGGTCGAGAAGGCCGGGCAGCGCCGCCGCCGCTACTACACGCTCACGCGCGAAGGCCGCAAGGCGCTCGGCGAACAGCGCGCCAGCTGGCAGGAACTGCTCTCGGCCCTGCAGCGCGTCACCGGCATCACCACTCCGGAGTAAGGACCATGGATTTCAAGGCTCACGTTCGCCAGCACCTTCCGCCGCTCGTGATCGCGCGGGAACCGGAGATCGTCGACGAGCTCGCGCTGCACCTCGCGGACCTCTACAACGAGGCGATCAGCGAAGGGCTGGACCACGACGACGCGCTGGCGCGCGCCACGTCGGCACTCCCGCGCCATTCCGCTGAATTCGCGCGCGCACTCGAGTCCGCCAGTCGCGCGCTGCCGGCCCTGGTCACGGATCGCTGGCGGGGCAACGACGATGGCCTGGGAGCGACAGTCGGGTCCGCGCGATGGCCGTTGCTGTCCGATCTCCGGCGCGACATCCGCTACGCCGTCCGCATGCTCGCGCGCACTCCCGGCTTCACGTTCGTCGTCTGTCTGATCCTGGCACTCGGAATCGGTGCCAACGCCGTGATCTTCAGCGCCGTCGATGCCGTGCTCCTCCATCGGGCGCCTGTCGCAGATTCGAGGAACGTCGTGAGCGTCTTCATGACCGCGGCCGACGGCTCGAACGCGTTCTCGACGTCGGGTTACCCCGACTACATGGATCTGAAGGGGAGCGGCACCTTCGCCGACATTGCGGCCTTCGCGTCGATTCCGCTGGTGTTGGACAGCGGCGGCCTGACCCAGTCGGTGTCCGGCGAGCTGGTGACGGGAAACTATTTCGATGTGCTTGGCGTGAAGATCTCGAATGGCCGCAGTTTCACGCCACAGGAGGATCAGTCCGGAACCCCGGTTCGCGTCGTCGTTCTCTCGTACGCCGCGTGGACGAACCGGTTCGGCGGCGATCCGGCCATGCTCGGACGCACCATCTCCCTCAACGGAAACGCATTTACGGTCGTCGGCATTGCGCCGCGCGGCTTCACGAGCCCGATT
>JACDDJ010000521.1 GCA_013817065.1 Acidobacteriota bacterium | reverse complement strand
ACAGCCTCTTCGTTGAGTCGTCCCGTCGTCGTGCGTCGCGTCAGCGCATGTCGTTCCGCCGTCCCACCCTGACGGATCACGCGCTTGAAGCCGTCCTCGAGCACCGGCACGTTGAAGTTGATCAGCAGGCCGATTCGGAGATTCAGAGTCTTCAGGTATGACAGCACCTGGAGGCGGTGCATAGGGCGAAGCCTCGGCACCACCTTCGCCTCTACAAGCACTGACGACTCCACGAGCAGATCCACCGTCTGCCCGGGGATCTGCCATTGCTTATAGCGCACGAGGATGTTCTTGTCAGTCTCGAACTTGAGCTTCTGCGCATCCAGTTCGAGGCACAGCGCCCGGACGTAGATCTTTTCGCGGAAGCCTGGTCCAAGCGCGCGATGGACCGTGAACGCACAGTCCATTACCCCGCGGACGATGACCTCAGTTTCTGACGGAAGCGGTGAGAGCAACCGCAAGCCCGGAATCAGTTGCGTCTTCGTATCGTCTTGCCTTCGTGCGTCGTGCGAGCGATCGTCGTGCGCCTGGTCTTCCATCGGTATACCTCCACTGACGTTCCATCGGTCTCCACGAACACGGCGCCGTCGTGGGCGGTATTGAACATCTCCACCCCCTTCCGCGTGAACCGCTCGACCACGCCCGGTGCCGGGTGACCGAACCGGTTGTTCCGGCCGGCACTGAAGATCACTGCCGCCGGCCTGGTCGCCTCGATGAACTCCTCACTGCTGGATGTGGCGCTGCCGTGATGTGCGGCTTTCAAGATAACCAGCGGTCGCAGGCTCAGCTGAGGGACCAGCGCGCGCTCGATCTCGCCGCCGATATCACCCGGCAGCAGGATCGATACGTCGCCATAGCGGATCTCGATGACGATCGAATCATCGTTGCGGACGCGCTGCCGCTCCCAGTCGGGCGTGGGCGGATGCAGGATCCTGATCTCGACACCGGCGGTGCGCTCCACGTCGCCGGGCTGCAGCGTCCGCCACATGATGCGCGTCTCGGCGGCGAGTGAGGCCAGGATTCTGAGCGCCGCATGGGGCGGCACCGGGACCCCTTCCCAGACGTTCGCCACCGGGAACGCCCGCATGACCGCCGCCGCTCCATCCATGTGATCGGGATCGCCATGCGTCACCACCAGCGCATGGAGGCGCCTCACCCCCAGCGCGCGAAGCGCCGGAATCACGACGCGCCCACCGATGTCGTAGGAAGTGCCGGCGAGTCCGCCGGCGTCGACGAGGATCGCCGTCCCGTCCGGAAGCCGCACCAGCGTGGAGTCCCCCTGCCCAACGTCAAACAGCACGACTCGCAGCACCCCCGCGCCGAGTCGTGGCGCACCATTCGCCGCTGGCGCGAGACCGCTGACCAGCAGCACGCCGGCGCACGCCAGCGCGGCCGCCACGAGCTCTCGCCGGCGCGTCACACACAGCCATCCGACGCAGAGGGCGTAGTAGACGGCGCAGAGCCACCACGCCGGCGGTGGCACGTCACGTGCCAGCCACGGAGCGAGGGCGACGAGACGCGATGTCTCGACCAGCCCGGTTGCGGCGTAGTGGACGAACGCGCCGACGGTGCTCGCCGCTGCGCTACCGACGGCTGCCGCCAGTAGCAGCAGCATCGCACCGCACTGGACGGCTGTCATCAACGGGATCGCGGCGAGGTTGAGCGCCAGACCCGCAAACGTGACGCGCGAGAACAACGACGCTCCGATCGGCGTCAGCACGACCTCGGCGCAGATGGTCGCCCCCAGCACTCCCGCCGCAGCCGTGACGGCGAGTCTCGCCCATCGAGCCAGGCCGCGCGCCCGGTGGTCCGCTGTCAAGCGGACAAACCGCGGCACACCGAGGATGATTCCGGCGGTGGCGCCAAAGGACAGCAGGAATCCGCCGTCCACGATCGAGACGGGTTTCGCCGCGACGGCCAGAACCGCCGCGACGGCGAGGACGTTGAGCGGTGCGCCGCGCTGATCGATCATCAGCGCGGTGAGGAAGATCACCGCCGCCGTGATCGCGCGCCCCACCGAGGGCGAACCGCCCGCGATCTCTCCGTAGGCCAGCAGCACGGCGATCGAGACTCCCGCAGCAACGCGGTACGGGACGCGAGCCGCGCGCGCACCAAAGATCATCAGCGCGGTGAGGATGGCGATGTTCCCGCCCGAGATCGCGATCACGTGATAGGTGCCGGCGTCCTGCAGGCGTCGCTCGTCCTCCTCCGACAACCCGCTTCGGTCACCGACCAGGATCGCGGTGGCCACCGCCGCGGAGCGTGCGGAATGCTGCCCGACGTGACGAGCGATGGTCCGCCGCGTCCTTGCCCGCGCCGACGCGGCCCATTCGTGGTGGGGCCAGCCCCTCGCGATCACCTCCACGAGTGATGCACTCTTCACCGATCCCACCAGCACGATTCCGCGTCGGGCCTGGGCGCGAGCCTCATCGATCACGCCTGGATTGCTGAACGTGATTGGCCGTCGAAGCGAAGCGGGCACACGGACCCTTCGTCCTGCCCGCCAGCCATCCATTTGCTTCGGGGCCGCGGCGCCGACGACAGTGAGACGCACGCCGCCGCGGGCGCGCACGCGGGCCTGCGGGCGTCCTTCCACCTCCTCCACGTCCAGGGTCAGCAGCACCCCGTATCCCACAAATGCACCATCGTCTCTTAGCCGACCGATGAGCGTCACAGGATCCGAGTCGCCGGAGTCGCGGGCCTCGAACCAGGCGAAGAGCGGCGGTGCAGCCAGCGCACGGCTCTGTGCTGCAGCGGCGGTGTACCCGGATGCCGCAGCGCCGATCAGCAGGGCGAGGACGACTCCGCCGTCCTCATGCTCCGCGCGAAAAGCGAAGGCCGCGAGCAGACTCAGGACGGCAGCACAACAGGCAGCCGGGATCAGACGATCGGCGGCGCCGTCGATGTGGATGCCAACGGCTGCTCCGGCAAGGAGCGGGATGGCGATGAGGGCGGCAGGCACACGCATCGCTGCGTGCGTTGCAAATCAGGGCACTTGCGAGAGAAGAGGTGTCAGCGGCCCGAACCCGGCGGATTCAGGCCGGTTCAGCGCGTCGGGCGTGTCGCTGCAGTGCGAGGCGTTATAGAAACCTGGACGGCCTCAGGCCTTGCCGGTGGCAGTTTCTGCGTGGTACTCCTGCAGCGCGCGGACCGTCAGACTCTCGCTGTGCAGTGCCTTGATCGCGTTCACCGACGCTCCCGCTCCGGTCAAGGTCGTGATGCTTGGAACGCCGTGCATCATCGCGATCCGCCGCACAGTCCTGTCGTCGAAGAACGACTCGCGGCCGAGAGGTGTGTTGATGACCATCTGGATCTTGTTATTGAGGATCTCGTCGCCGACGTGCGGGCGGCCCTCGTTGACCTTGAACACGATCTCGACGTCGAGCCCGTGAGCGCGAAGGTAGTTCGCCGTTCCCCGGGTCGCGACGAGTGAGAACCCGATGTCGCGGAGATCGCGCGCAATCTGCACCACCGCCGGCTTGTCGTGGTTGTTCACGCTGATGAACACCGTCCCGGAGCGTGGCAGGTGCACACCGGACCCAATCATCGCCTTCGCGAACGCATTGCCGAACGTGGACGCGCCTCCCATCACTTCCCCCGTCGACTTCATCTCCGGGCCGAGAATAGTGTCGACGCCCGGAAAGCGAACGAACGGGAAAACGGGTGACTTCACGAAGAAGCCGTCCACGGTGAGGTCTTCCGTCAGGCCAAGCTGCGCCAGCGTCCGGCCGATCATGACGCGCGCTGCTACCTTTGCCAGCGGCACACCGGTGGCCTTTGAAAGATACGGGACCGTGCGCGACGCGCGCGGGTTCACTTCGAGGACGTAGACGATGTCGTCCTTGATCGCGAACTGGGCGTTCATCAGCCCGATGACCTTCAACTCGCGGGCGATTCGGCGAGTGTAGTCGCGGATCAACTCGACGTGCTGCTCGATGACCTTGAACGGCGGAATCACACACGAACTG
>JACDDJ010000520.1 GCA_013817065.1 Acidobacteriota bacterium | reverse complement strand
TTGCGAGATCCTGCCGGATGCAGCGGAAGAGAGGACCTCGGAATCACGGTGAGCTGGTTGCGTGGCAACTGTGCGCTCACCTGCGGCGGCTGGTCTGGGAAGCGACGCGGGAGGGACCAGCGAAAGGCGATCGCAGATACTGCGATCAGATCCGCTCCGCCGCTCGGACGGCGTGTTACCTGACTTCAGAGGGTTTCTATCGAACGCGGGAAGGGGATTTTCTGAACTGCCTGGTCATGGCGCACGCCGCGCTTGCCGAGACGGACGACTACCTGGACCACGGGCTCGGGAAGCAGTACATCGCTTCGCTCGCGCACGGAGCGATGAAGGAGGCAGCGGCGCGCGCGTCGAGCGCGAACCGCCGGCTCCGTGACTCGCTGCGAAGCCAGTGGATGGCGCAGCAGGAGGCGAAACGAAAAGCGTGCCGACGCCTGTGAGGACTCTACTTGCCGACGCCCATGTACTCTTCGTAGGTGCCCTTGAAATCTTCGACTTGCCGCCCGTCGCCGACCGACACCACAGGGGCGGAAGGCGTCACTGTGGTGCTTTCGAAGCGCCAGATGCGGGTGCCGACTTCTTCGATCAGGTCCTGGTCGTGGGTGACCAGGAACACCGTGCCCTCGTACTTCTGGAGCGCGATGTTCAGCGCGTTGATCGACTCGAGGTCGAGGTGATTGGTCGGCTCGTCGAACACGAGCACGTTGGGTTTCTGCAGCATGATCCGGCAGAACAGCAGGCGCGCGGTTTCGCCGCCCGAGAGCGCGTCGGTCATCTTCAGACCTTCTTCACCGGTGAACAGCATCTGGCCGAGCAGGCCATGAATGTCCTGCCGGTGGGCGTCGGGGTCGAACTGGTGCAGCCACTCGACCGCGGTCATCCCTTTCTGGATCTGGCCGGTGTGGTCCTGCGAGAAGTATCCGATCGACACCTCGTGTCCCCACCGCACCGTTCCGGCGTCGACATCGCCAGGGGCCGGCGGCAGGTTGGGTGAATCAGCCAGCAGTGCCTTGAGCAACGTCGTCTTGCCGAGCCCGTTGCGGCCCATCAACACGATGCGTTCACCGCGGGTCACGACCGCGTTGAAGTCGCTGATGATCTGCAGGTCGTCGTATGCCTTCGAGATACCCTTCGCTTCGAGGACGGTGCGGCCGGACGGCCGGTTGATCGTGAACTTGATATATGGCCGTTGGATGTTGGACCGCGCCAGCTCATTGGTCTGGAGTCGCTCGACTTCCTTGCGGCGCGACTGCACCTGGCTCGACCTCGTGCCGGCCGAGAACCGAGCGATGAAGTCGTTCAGCTGCTCGATCTTCTTCTCGCGCTGGGCGGTCTGAGATTCGATCCGCGAGCGGATCTGCGTCTTCGCCATGACCATGTCGTCATACCCACCCGTGTAGGTGATGATCGTCTGATAGTCGATGTCTGCGGTGTGCGTCGTCACGGCGTTGAGGAAGTGCCGATCGTGCGAGATGACGATCAGCGTCCCCTCGTAGTGGACCAGGAACTCCACCAGCCAGTGGATTGAGTCGAGGTCGAGGTGGTTGGTCGGTTCGTCGAGGAGCAGCGCACGCGGCTGCCCGAAGAGCGCCTGCGCCAGCAGCACGCGGACCTTCTGTCCACCCTGCAGCTCAGACATCGGTCGCTCGTGGAACTCGTCCGGGATATCGAGACCCTGCAGCAGGATGGCGGCATCGCTTTCCGCGCTGTAGCCGTCCTCTTCGCCGACGATGCCCTCGAGCTCGCCGAGGCGCATGCCGTCCTCGTCCGACATGTCGGTTTTCTCGTACAGCTTCTCGCGTTCCTGCAGCGCCGCCCACAGACGGTGGTTCCCCATGATCACGGTGTCGACGACCCTGAACTGGTCGAACGCGAACTGGTCCTGCTTGAGGACGCCGAGCTTGTCGGGCCGGACGACGTTGCCCTGCTGAGGCGGGAGCTCGCCGGTCAGCAGCTTCATGAATGTCGATTTGCCTGCGCCATTCGGCCCGGTGAGGCCATAGCGCCGGCCGGCCGAAAACGTCGCGTTCACATCGTCGAAGAGGACCTTCGACCCATAACGCATGGATACACCGTGAACTGAGATCATTGCGGACACACCTAGCAGGGAAAACGAGGGCCGACGGAACAGCAGATTTTACCGTACCTTAGGGGGCCGCATGCCCATCCGCCGCCATCCCCTTCTGTTCGAGCTCTCGGCGTGGCCATGGCTCGATCGCCTGTCGCGGAAGGCCGGCCGGTTGATCACGCTCGGCAACGTGCCGGAGGACGCCTGGGACGCCTATGCGGCACAGGGTTTCGACGTCGTTTATCTGATGGGAGTGTGGCAGCGCAGCGCCATCGGCAGGGAGCTGGCGCGAGGGCTTCCTGATCTGCGAGCCGAATACGATCGCGTGCTGCCTGGCTGGACGCCGGACGATGTTCCCGGATCGCCCTACTCGATTTCCGAATACGTTCCGGATGAGCGCATGGGAGCCTGGGCCGGACTCGACTCTGCTCGCGCCGCGCTTCACTCGCGAGGGATGCAGCTGATGGTCGACTTCGTACCGAACCACACTGCCTTCGATCATTCGTGGACGCGATCGCATCCCGAACGCTACGTGCTTGCCAGCGAGGAGGCGATGCGCCAGCGCCCGGATGCATTCAGGCGTGTCGACAGCGCCATCATCGCCTGCGGCCGCGATCCGTATTTCGCCCCTTGGACTGACGTTGCCCAGTTGAACTACTTCAATCCGGATACGCGGACGGCCATGCTTGACGTACTCCGAACGATCAGCACGCATGCCGATGGCGTCCGGTGCGATATGGCGATGCTGGTGCTGAACGAGGTCTTCGAAAGAACGTGGCGTCCGGTGCTGAAAGGGGAGTGGCCGGCACTCCCGGCGGAGTTCTGGCCCGACGCAACGCGCGAGGTCGACGAGCTGCTCTACGTGGCGGAGGCCTACTGGGATCTCGAATGGACACTACAGCGGCAGGGATTCGACTTCACCTATGACAAACGGCTCCTCGATCGTTTGCGTGAAGGAGGCGCCACCGAGGTTCGGTCGCACTTGCAGGCGGACCCGGCCTTCAGCGAACGCCTCGCGCGGTTCATCGAGAATCACGACGAGTCTCGCAGCGCGGCTGAACTCGGCAATCGGCTTCCGGCGGCAGCGACGATGGTGGCGACGCTGCCTGGAATGCGGTTCTTTTTCGACGGTCAGATGGATGGCGCTCGGCGCCGGTCGCCGGTACAACTCGGGCGCTGGCCGGACGAACCGGCGTCACTCGTCACGCGTGAGCTGTACCACCGGCTCTTCGAGCTGACCCGGGCGGACGTCTTTCATAACGGCGCGTGGCACCTGCTTCGGATCGTAAGTGCGGGCAATGAGAGCCATTCCCACCTGATCGCCTGGCAGTGGACGCTCGGCGCCCACCGCTTCGTCATCGTCGTCAATCTTGGGAATGGAACGTCTGACGGACACGTGGAGCTGTCGAACCTGCCGGCCGGCAGTGGATTGACTTTCGTTGACCGGCTCACAGGGGAGCGATACGAGTGGGATCGGCGCAACCTCGAAGCGATGGGCCTTTATGTCCGACTCGAGGCCGGCCAATCCCATGTGCTGACGATGGAGGTCAGTGCGATACCGCGCGTCTGAGAATGTCCGGCAGCTTGAGGGGCGTTCTCGTGTTCTGTCCTGACAGGCCGAACACCCTGTGTCCAGGCGTCGCTCCTCCGATCCCGTCGAACACCACGAAGTAGAGCGCAAGTGGCAGGGCGCAGAACGCGCCGAGCGCACCACCCGCACCAGCAAGGAGAACGGGCAGCTCCACACCGCTGCCCCATGAGGCAAGGAGGAGGACGGGGATCACGACTGCGACGATCAGCACCACTGCATCGAATGTCGCCCCGCTGATCCGCGCCAGCTGCAGATGCAGCGTCCCCTCGGGCTCGGTACGGATCTCACGCATGACCGGAATGGGGTCTGGGG
>JACDDJ010000519.1 GCA_013817065.1 Acidobacteriota bacterium | reverse complement strand
CGTTCACGCCGGTCAAGGGATCGCTGCCGCGGCTTCGGTTCGGCCGTTCGTACTGGATTCGCGCGCGCGCGGTCGATCTGGCCGGCAACTCGCTCGATCCGCAGGTCGCGGACTTCGGTGGCGAGGATCCGTTCTCGAACGCGCAGCGCTACCTCCGCTATGAACCGCTCGCCGCGCCCATCGTCGCCCTGCTCTCGACCGCGGGGACGATCGAAAAACCGGCGGAAGGCGAATCGATGTCGCGGGTCGCGATCCGCAGCTTCAACGACACGCCCCCGCTGAACATCGTGCCGACGCCGCAAGTGGCGCATCGGGTCGCTGCGCCGCCGCAGGTGTCGGTGAGGGACGCGGAGCAGCACGGCAGACTCGATTCGTTGGGCAAGGTCGATGGGACGTTGTTCTCGCTGCTTGCGAACCAGAAGGATGTCGATCCGCGCCTGCCGACGGCGGCGATCCGCGACGTCACGATCTCCACGAAGGGTTCGCTCGACGACACGCCGGTCCCGACGACCTTCGCGACGTATGAAGCGGGCCGGGCGCTGACATATCTACCGGATCCCCTCGCGGTGGCGGTGTCCGCCAGAGTGTTCGATCACCCGAACATCGCGAACACCGAGATCATCACCATCCCGCTGTATCCGGCAGGGGAGTGGCCCGAAGCGCAGCCGTTCTCGATCGAAGTCTTCGACGATCCGCTGGCGGCGCCGTACTTCGACGAATCGACCCGCCGCCTGCGTGTGCCGCTGCCGAAGGCGGCGCGCGCGACGATCCGGCTGTCGATGGCCATGGCGCCCGAGGCGCTCGACACGATGGGCATCTTCGCGCTGCTGACCGATGCGGACAAGAACGCGCAGCGCGATCGAGCGCTCGCCGGCCAGCACTGGATGCTCACGCCGTGGACGGCAATAGAGGTGGTGCACGCGGTGCAGCGTCCGCTCATCGCGCCCGAATGCACGGCGCTTCTCGTCCACGATCGCGATCGCGGTCAGACGTCGGCTCGCCCGCTCATCTTCGCAACCTGCAGCATCGACAGCACCGATCGAATGGACCTGCTCGCCGAATGGCACGAACCGCTCGACGAGCCGACGGCCGCCGACAGCGCGGTTGGCCCCGTCGATCGTCAGCGCCGCGACGTCGCGTTTCAAGTGAAGGTGACGGGACCGAAGCAGTACGCGGACGCGACCAAGGGCGCAAAGGGCGGAGGATTTCCCGATCACACCATCAGCGCGCCCGACGTCGTCGGTATCAACGTGTCGGGCGACACCCGGCTGCCCGTCAAGGCGCATGAGTTCCACGACACGCGCTATCGCCGGATCGAATACTGGTTCGACGCGACGTCACGCTTCCGCGAATTCCTGCCGGGTGAACTGCTGACGACGCTGCAGGGCGGAGAGCGCGTGCCGGTCGAAACGAACATCAAGGTAACCGGCGCGCGCAAGGCCACGTGGATCCCGAACGCGTCTCCACCGCCGGCGCCGAAAGTGCTCTACGTCGTCCCGACGTTCGGCTGGACTCGAGAAGTCGATGAGCACGGCACGCTATCGAGCTGGCGGCGCGGGGGTGGATTGCGTGTGTACCTCGATCGCGGCTGGAACGCATCGGGCTATGGCGAAATGCTCGCGGTTGTGCTGCCGCCGGCAGCATTTGCCGGCGACCCGGACGCGACGCCGGAGAGCGCGCCCTACAAGAAGTACGTGACGCAGTGGGGCAACGATCCGATCTGGGATTCGGGGTTCGTGACGGGCATCGCGCCAGCGCAGGCCGATTTTCCACGCGTGCGCACGCAGGCCGATCCGACAGGTGCATGGCTGCCGCCTGGCGCCCCTGACGCCGAGAAGGATCAGCGCCCGGGTCCGTTTCCTGTGAAGGGGCTGTATCCACCTGGCCTCGGCCGGGGAACGGGACCGGTCGACATCGCGCCGCACGATGTCTTCTACGATCCGGATCGTCGTCTCTGGTATTGCGACATCGAGGTGAAGCTCGACGCGGCATACTTCCCGTTCATCCGCCTCGCCCTCGCACGGTATCAGCCGATCTCGTCGACCAACGCGCACCTGTCGAACGTCGTGGTCGCCGACATCATGGCGCTGACCGCCGACCGATGGCTGAACGTCACGCCTGCAGCCGACTCGCGCAAGATGCGGGTGGCGGTCTTCGGCGTGACCTACGACGAATCGAGCGCGCATCGCGAGGCGACGAAGGGGCTCGCGCTGAGCCTCGTCGATCGGCTGACCGGCCAGGTCGAGGACCTGACGCCGGCAAGAGTCGCGGATCGCACCATCGTCGAAGTCTGGGTCGAACGGCTCGACGCACGCTGGGGCGAGGACTTTGGCTGGCAGCGCGTGTCCGACGTGATCATCACGCAGCGGATCCCGGCGCCGACCGGGACGACGTCCCACACTAGAGTCGGCATCGAGTCGATCTTCGGCCGGCCGCTATCGGTGGAGCGAGTCGAATCGACCGCGCCGATTCAGGAGCACGATGCCATTAGCCTGACGCCGAGCCACGTGATCGATTTCATCCACGCCTGGCAGACGCTGTGGGAAGGAGACGTGACGCTGCCGGACGCACTCCTCGACGGCACGCGTCACCGTCTCGTGGTCGCCGAATACGAAGAGTACCTGGTCGACGACACCCGGCCGTATGACAAGACGCCGACGAGCGCGAAGCGCAGGCTCGTATTCGTCGAGCACATCGAGGTTTCCTAGGGGCGATGACGCCAAAGGTTCACGCGATACAGACCGGAACCGGCCGCACCGAGCGGCCCGGCTTGCAGCAGGCCACGACGTCGGAGGGAACTTTCACCAGCCCTTCGGTCGCGAATGACCACCTGCTGAACAGCATCAGGCCGCTGTCCTCCGGGCGGTAGTCGAGAATGCTCAGCGGGCTAAATACGAGGTTGCTGACGAACGACATTTCTGAAGCGGCAGATCGATGAGTGCCGCAGCGCGAGCTCGGTGCCGCGAAGCCAAAATCGCATACGGACGGCCACAAGGTCTACGTGAACGCGGTCGAGGATGCGTTCGGGGCCGACGTGGACTACGCGATCCTGACGAAGGTCTACGGGGCCGCGCAGGAGAACGAGACTCGCTACAGCCCCGCGAAGATACTGAGCAGCAACACGGAGGTCATAAAAGGCAACACGAATCCGAAGTACATCTCGACGTCGCAGGGAGGGCTAACGCGCGACGCGCTGCCATGCGACGTTTTCCCAAGCGCAGCGACCTGCGCCGTACCCCGAGCGTCCACAAGGGGGTGGTGGTCTTGGGACCTGTGAACCAGGGAACGCGACGTCACCTAAAAGAGCAAATTATTGCTCAGTTTGGTGGACCTGACCGGGATCGAACCGGTGACCTCCTGAATGCCATTCAGGCGCGCTCCCAACTGCGCTACAGGCCCTCTTTGCGGTGTGCCGAACAGCTATTGTAGCGGACGGCACGTGAAGGGGGCAACGTTTGGGCGAAAAGGCAAATCCGCACCCGCTCAACGGCCCTGCAGTTTAACCCCGCGGAGCTCGTGCAATTGGGCCGCAGTCTCGACAGCGCGGCTGCTAGCGAAGCCACCTCCGCGTGACAGCCGGCCGGCGAACCTCGAGACGCTAACTGATCATGGTCAGGAGGAGGTAGATGACGATGGCTCCGACGATTCCGAATCCCAGCAGCTTGGCGATGGCGTAGGCGCCTAACATTTTCAGCATGCGGCGATTATGGAACGCGATCACGAAGGCGTCAACGGGCAGGCACTAACTCCGCGAGCGATGTGATTCCTTAATCGCACCGAAGTTGCGATCGCGTTCGACAGGCTTGCCCGGCGTGGCCGAAGCTGCTCGATCGCCGGGGTACGCCCGTGCCGGACCAGCATGACGACGGCGATACAATAGAGCATTCATGTTACGAGCTGGAATCGTCGGTCTCCCCAACGTCGGCAAGAGCACACTCTTCAACGCCGTCACCCGCACCCGCAAGGCGGAAGCTGCCAATTAC
>JACDDJ010000518.1 GCA_013817065.1 Acidobacteriota bacterium | reverse complement strand
ATCTGCACCAGTGCCACAGCGACAGGGACGATCAGCGCATAGAACCCCGCGGCGCGCGGACCGTGTGAGGGCGCACTCCTCAGACGTCTCAAGCGCGGCAGGAGCCGCGAGACCACGTAGATCCAGAGCACCAGGCCGGCGAGCCCAAGGACGGGTCCGCTAGTCGCGATCGCGCCAAGAAGGACCGTCAGCCAGACAACTGTGGCCACGATCAGCGCCGCGGCCGCGATGCGGTGTTGTTGCGCGGCAAGGCGATTCCAGTATCCGGCGGCGACCCACAAGCCGCCGACCGGCACCAGCAGGAGGCCGGTCATGCCGAAGACCTGGGACATCACTGAGAGCGGTACGGCCAAGGTGTCGTACTGTCCGGGCAGGAATGGCAGCAGAGTCCAAGGATGATCGCTGCCGTGACGGCGGTGATGCCAAAGAGGGTCCAGATGCTCATTCGGATGCGCCTAACCTCTCTGCGTAGCTGCCGCGGGCGTTGAGCCCGCCTGATCGGTCACCTCACGTGGGCAAGGGCTCCAATGCCTCGATTATGGCGGCGTTCCTCGACCGCAGCGCATGCCACAGATCCCAGTCCTGCTGCAACCCGAGCCAGAAATCGGCGCTCATGCCGGTGACGCGGGCCAGGCGAAGAGCTGAATCGGGCGTCACCGCCCGCTTCTGCCGAATGATTTCATTCAGGCGGGGGAACGACACCCCCAACCGAACCGCAAAGGCCGACTGTGAAATGCTCAGCGGCTTCAGAAATTCCTCGAGGAGCATCTCACCCGGATGTGTGGGCGGCTGGTGGGTCGGCAGCTTGCGCGCAACCAGTCGGGCCACCCGCCGATCAAGCTTAGTGGTAGTCCGTAATCTCGACTTCGTCCGCATAGCCACTCTCCCAACGAAAGCACACTCCATATTGCTCGTTGATCCGGGATGCTGTGTTGACCGGCGCGGTTGCCCGAGAGCCGTTCGAGACGGTTGCCGGGTGGTATCGCAAGTTCGCGCAGATCGCCTACACGATTGAGCTGCGTGAGCTTCCGGCGCGCCACCCGCCACACCACAACGAAGGCGGGCACGCGACACGGGCACGTCGACTCTCGACCCCGTTGAAGATATCCTCCGCGGCCGGATCGACAAACGACCGTATCACGGAGTCTATAACGGGTATCGTTATGACCCCGATCTGATTCGGGCTCTAGTCTAGAGCGCGGCTGATCGTCGACCGCCTTCGACGAGGCATGAACGATCAGCGGACGCGGCACCCACGTAAGATGCCGCGATCGCCAGCTTCCGCCGATCAGCAGCCAGCTTCCTGATGAGGGGGACACCCGGAGCCGACGCTCCGGGCTCCACTCAACCCTACCGCGTCACCGTAATCCGGAAGGAGAGGCGATAATCGCCACCCTGCGCCAGGATGGTACCGCCGTCGTCGATGAGCAGCAGCGTGTTCAGACTCTTCGGATCCGTGCCTGTGACCGTCGTCGTGCCGGGGGCGATGGTCCATTCGCGGCAACCCGTGCCGTCGCCGCGCGTACAGGTCACGCCGAATCGATCCACCTGCGGATAGTTGTACGCGCCGGTGAACTGGAGTCGTCCGTTTCTGTCTTCCAGGACGAGCACGAAGTCACGCCTGTTGCTCTACAGCGTCGAAAATCGTTGCCCCTGTTCGGTCGTCATGTCACGGACAGTGTGCTTCATTCGTTCCCTCGACTCCGCACACATCTCGCCTCATTCTGTCTTTCGCCGTTGCGCCTTGTTCGCAAGCAGTCGAGTGAAACCCAGGTTGCTCACCGGGTCTTCGCCGGGCGGTGTCGATACGCTCAGCGCGGTCAGCCGACGAGCGCTGTCACGATGAAACTGCAGTCGCGCGGAGACGTCGCCGTCCGGCCCGAAGCCGCGCAGGAACTGGTCGCGCGCGACCGGGCGAAGCGTCAGATCCCGCTGCCCGCGGCGGCGAAGAACGAGTCGCGCATCGCGGGTCTCGAGCTGCCAGCTGGCATCGAGGTCCGGGCTGAACCAGGTGCCGGCATATTCTGCCAACGCCGCAGCAGATGGTCGCCAGATCGCAGAATCCCTGATCTGCTCGAGTACCTCGATCGGTCCATCGCTCCAGGACACTTCGAGCCTGTGCCGAGCGGCGGACGCCGATGATCGGAACGTGAAGATACCGACGTTACCCGTGCGGCCGATCTCGAAGAACCGTCCGCCGCCAGCGGGCGTCATCGGGTAGAACTCTTCGTCGGTGACCTCATGGAAGAGGACTTCGCCGAGGACGCCCTGTCTCACTTCGACAGCCAGCAGATTCCAGGGATCGTCGACCGGCCGGTAGATACCGGCGTAGCGCGCCATTTCCGCGGGGGACACCGACGCAGCTGGCGGGGGCGCGGCACGTCGGGCGACCGAGGTCATCTCCGCTCCCAGGTAGAGGTCCGCCACGCTCTCCGCCAGGGTCCTCGCCTCGAGGCTGTCGGAATTGCAGAGGGTTGCGACAGTGAACTGCTGCTTCGGAAATCGAATCACCTCCGTACGTGTGCCGGGGGGATGCCCGCCCCGCGAAATAATCTGGAGCCCGCGGTAGATGCCGTGACGAAGTCCGTAGGCATACGGGATCGTATCGCCGCTCGGAAGCTTCGGCCGGCTCAGCATGCGCTCGATTACTACGGCTCCGCCATCGACGGGTTGAGTGAAACTTCGATCCCACCGCGCGAAGTCTTCAACCGAGGCGTAGACGTTGTCGCCACCATACGTCTGCGAATCAGGGAAGTGGACGCTCGGGCCACGCGGCGAGACCAGGTGGCCGAAGGCACGGTCCCGCAACGAACGGCCGCCAACATCATCGACGAAAGTCGCCCTCATCCCCATCGGCTCGAACACCGCAGTCCGCAAGTGCTCGCCGAAGGGCACACCGGCGACCCGCTCGACGAGCAGCCCGAGGAGGCCGTAGTCGGTGTGACTGTACTCGTGCCTCGTACCCGGCTCGAAGTTGAGGGCGCGCTGCGACGCGATGAGTCCGAGAAACTCCGGCTGCGTCGCCACCGATCGTCCAGAAAGCACTTGGAGCGTCTCGAAGTCGCGGAGACCGCTCGTGTGCTGCAGGAGGTCGTGCACGCGGATGGGTCTGCCGTAGTCCGGAAGCTCCGGCACCCAGCGGCGCACATCGTCGTTCAGGGACAGGCGCCCGCGCTGTTCGAGCATGAGCGCGGCGAGCGCCGTGAATGGCTTCGACAGGGACCCCAGGTTGAAAGTCGAGCGCGGGGTGATCGGGCGGCCGTCTTCGATGTTCGCGACCCCGTATCCGCGCGCGAGCACAATTTCACCGCTCCGGTAAACGCCGACGGCGCAGCCCGGACCATCAGGACGGATCTGACCGAGGAACAGTGCGTCGACCTGGGCCGACAGACGGGCGTCCGCGGCGCCCGACACGGTCTGCCGTGCAGCGGTCGCCGTCCAGAGCGCCAGCACCGCGGACGCGGTGATGAGCAAATCGCGCATGAGGCCGATGGTAGCCAATTCGCGGGATCCACGAGGGGTCACGCCAGCCATGCGCCAAAGACTCGCGCGTCGAGATAGCGGGCTGCAGTCCTCAGCTCTGGCCCACCGGCAGCGTCATGATGACGTAGGGCGCGACCGTGAACCCACATCGACGATACACGCGGAGCGCCCGCTCGTTCGAATTGTGTGCGTACAGGCGCAGGTCCAGCGCGCCAGCTGCCGACGCCGACCGGGCCAGATGGTCATCAGCAGTTCGACGAGCCCGCCGCCTCGATGCTCCGGGACAATGAACAGGCTTTGAATCCACCAGTAGTGGCCGCCCTTGAAGTCGCTCCATTCGGTCACCACCGAAGTGCTCGCGACAATGCCCTTCTCCGGAGCCTCCGCCACCCAGTAGGCAGCGAGCGGTGGGTCTCCGAAAGCGCCCTCAACACCACGCCTTACAGCCGCTTCATCCTTGGGAGTGCCCTCCGCTTCAAAACCTTCCTGCAACGTGAACGCG
>JACDDJ010000517.1:3316-3987 GCA_013817065.1 Acidobacteriota bacterium | reverse complement strand
CCAGGTCCGGCCGACCATCCAGATCGATGTGGCCCACGGCAGCCGCCTTCGGCGTGCCGGCGACGGAGGGATAGCGCACGGCGTGTTCCGTCCACGCGCCGTCAGCCGGCGCAGCAGGGTTTCTTCGGAAGATGCTTAAACGGAAATCGTTGCCGAGGTAATGCGGCACCACGATCTCCGGGAGGCCGTCGCCATCCAAGTCGGCCGCGTCGATCAGCATCGCCTCGCGACCGCGGGCACCGATCCAGTGGTTCGTCCATGATCCATGCAGACGCGGCGAACTGCGTCCCGGATGCTCGAGTCAGCGCGCACCTGCCAGATCACCGCGGCGGTCGGTCAGCAGGATATCCGGCAGGCCGTCACGATTCATGTCGATCACTTTGAGGGACATGATCCACCCCGCCTCGGAGATGCGGTGGAACGTCCACTCGCTGACGTTTCGAGGATGCACTGGCGCTTCGAGCCACCCTACTGCCGCACGCCGGTTCTTCCCACCCACGACCCGGTCCAGCCCACGGCGGTGGTCCATGTCAATCGGTGTTGCGAACATCCACTGGGTGCCATCCGCATAGAGTGTCTCTGTCGTCCAGTCGCTTTCGCGCGTGTATCGTTGGGCGGGAGGCGCCCAGTGCGATGATCTCGGTAAATGCGTTCAACGACAGGTCCAGGAC
>JACDDJ010000517.1:0-3306 GCA_013817065.1 Acidobacteriota bacterium | reverse complement strand
GATACTGATACGAAGCGACGCCATCTGGCATGTAGAGTCCGCGCGCGTTGGCCGTGATGAACTCGATCTTACCGTCGTTGTCCTTAGGATCGAACTCGTTCCCCGGAAGGCTGAAATCCTTGGCGCCCAGTCCGATGATCTCGGTGAATGCGTTCAACGACAGGTCCAGGACGGCGACCGCATTCGCGTCCTGAAGGGTCACGAACGCTCTGGCGCCACCCTGCTCAATTGCGATGTACTCCGGCTCGAAATCCATCCCGACGTTGAGGACGTATCTCGTCATCTCAGGCCTCACGGTGCGGAACTCGCGTTGGTATCAAGAAAGCGGTTCCACACTGTCATTCCGGCCGCACCCGCGGCGTGACGCGGGTGTAACGAACACGAAAATTACTGGGAGCCCGGAACGAGTCCGTCCTTCATGAACGGAATCGGTCACATGCGATCGAGTCCATCGGACGGTCTATGATGCTTTGATGACTACGGACAGCGCCGCAAATGGGCCCGACCCCGCGGAGTATCAAACGTCGCAGGAGGCCGAGCGCGCCCAGACCGACCAGAGCCTGCGTCTCGAACGTGAGAAGGTCGACGATGCGCTGAGCGAGCACCTCGCAGCGATCGAGGAAACAGCCGACACAGTAATCGCCACCGCCCGCCGGCGCGCCGACACGCTGCTGGCCGCGGCGCGCGCCGATACAGACCGGCACTCGCAAGCTACCGGCGCGACTTCGCTCATCGGGCGCGAGCGCAACCGAGAGGACGCTGCGGTGACGAGGGAGCGTGCCGTCGCCGATCAGACGCTACGCGAGGAACGCGCCGAGCCCATCGAACTGCTTGTCCGCGAGCGCGGCGACACCGACAACGACCTGTCGGTGGAGCGCGAGCGCGCCGACCTGGCCCTCGTCACGCGCGACCAGGTACTCGCCATCGTCAGCCACGACCTGCGTGACATGCTCGGTGTCGTCCTGGGTTTTGCGGCGCTGATCGAAAAGGTGCCGTCCGGGGACCAGGCGACCTCGTACGCGCGCCGCATCGGTCGCTCCGGCGTCCGGATGGAGCGTCTGGTCGGCGACCTCGTCGATGTCGCCAGCATCGCCGCCGGTGCGTTGGCCGTGACGCGCGAGCAGGCCGACCTGACACCGGTGATTATCGAAGCCGTCGACACCTTTCACCAGCGGGCGGCTGACGCCGGCGTGCGGCTCGCCGTTGACCTTGCTCCTTCGCTGACCGGCGCAGCGTTCGACCCCGCGCGCGTCCTCCAGGTTCTCACTAACCTGCTCACCAACGCCATCAAGTTCAGCCCACCCGCCGGCGTCGTTGTCGTCCGCGCCAGCCGCGTGGGAGACGACATCCAGGTGTCGGTCAGCGACGAGGGAAGCGGAATTCCAGCGGACAAGATCGAGGTCGTGTTCGAGCGGTTCCTGCAGGTGAGGCAGGACGACAGGCGCGGCGTCGGCCTGGGCTTGTACATCGCGAAGTGCATCGTCCAGGGTCATGGCGGCAGGATCTGGGCCGACAGTCAACTTGGCCAGGGAAGCACGTTCAGTTTCACGCTGCCGCTGGCGGCACCGCTTGCCGACGCAGCCCTGTAGCCGGTCTCGCGGCGGCCGAATGCAGCGCGACCTGGATGGTTGCAGCGGTGCTCCTTGGGATCAGTGGTCCCGTTCACGCTCATCGTTTTCAGCAAGCCGCCCCTTGGCGTGTGCTCGCGACTTGCTGCTGAAGCGACGCGCGTGCTGGTGCTGATCCGGAATGTCGGCTTCGACGCGCGGTACGCGCGAGCCACCCCCGATCATTCGCGCATCGTCATTCGCATACCGAAGGACGCTGAGAAAGACAGAGGGGAGATTCGCCTGCTCTTCGGCTGGGCGAAAGGACTTCAGAGCCATCGGCGACGATTTGTCGGAGGCGCATCTGCCCATTTGAGCGAAGGCGACTTCGGACGAGCGGTCGAGCAACTGACGAAGGCGGTTTCGCTCGGCGGCCACCAGGTTTTCGTCGCCGACCTGGCCTCGGCCTGCAGCCTCGCGGGAAAAGACGATGAAGCGGCCGCCATGCTGCACCAATTGCTCGAGTTACGCCGCCAGCACTGCGTCCCGGCTATCTGTCTGGCGCGTGTCTACAGCCGATCGGAGATTCGGCACGCGCCATCGAGTGGCTCGAGACGGCCTTCGCGGAGAGAAATGGCGAAATGGTATTTCTCCGGGAAGAGATTGCCGGGGCCGCCGAAGGCGATCCGTTTCGCCGTCTCGCTGACGAGCCGAGGGTGACCGCGCTGTTAGAACGCACGAACCTGCCATGAGCGGTTACTGCCATGGCGATCCAAGAGACACAGGAGCGATATGAAGATGTCGGACGAGGAAGCAATCCGTGAGGCCGTCGGGTACTACACTGACGGCATGCGAACGGGCGCGGTCGAGACGCTGAAGCGCGCCTTTCACGAGCAGGCGATACTGTGCGGCTATCTCGGTGACGACTTGATTGCCGGGCCCATCGTAGAGCTGTACGCATGGGTCGCCGCCAATCCGGCGCCGGACGCAACCGGCGATCCGTTCGCGTGCGAGATTCTCAGCATCAACGTGACGGGGAGAGTCGCAGCCGCAACCGTGCAGGAAACAGACCACCATGGTGCCGTGGTGGACTATTTTCACCTGCTCAAGGCCGGCGACAGATAGTCGATTGTCAGCAAACTCTGGGATGCGGCGTCGTAGTGCCGCCAATCCAGCGGCGATCGCTGTGCTAGCATCCCGTGACTCAATTGTGAACGGATCGCATCATCAGAAGGACACCACAATGTCAGCGTTCGAGACGATCAAGGCGGCGTACGCGGCGTTCGGCAGGAACGACCCCTCCGTGCTATTTGGGGCCATGGATCCAGCGATCAACTGGAACGAAGCCGAGGGCAATCCTCTGGCGGATCGGAATCCGTACGTAGGTCCGCAGGCCGTGGGCGACGGCGTGTTCGCGCGGTTGTTGGCGGCGATCGACAACTTCACTGCTGTGCCCGGTACGTTCATCGACGGCGGCGACCACGTCGTGGTGCTCGGTCGCTATGGCGGCACGATGAAAGCCGGCGGTGCGGAACTCGACGCGCCGTTCTGCCACGTGTACCGGTTCCAAGACGACAAGATTGTGACGTTCCAGCAATACACCGACACCGCGCAGTGGGCGCGGTTGATGGAGTAGCCGAGCGCCCACCCAGCCGCGGCAGAGTACAAAGTGACCGTTGCGGTCGGAGAGTAAGATTTCCCGATGGCGCTCTGTCGGTTCGCACCTACGCCGGACGTCCATCATCGTGCTCCTTCTGGC
>JACDDJ010000049.1 GCA_013817065.1 Acidobacteriota bacterium | reverse complement strand
GTTCTGCGGCACCGGGGTCTGCGGCGCGGTCGCCGGCGGAGTGGCGGGTGGCTGCGCCGGCGGATTCGTGGGCGGCTGGGCCGGCGGATTGGTCGGCGGCGGCGTCCCCTGCGCGAACACGGGACCTGCGCTCAGCACCGCGGCGAGCGCCGCTCCGATCACTGTCATCTTCGAAACCTTCATCAATCTTCCCTTTCATTCAGCAGCGACCAGCTGCCAGCTTCCATCTCCCAGCTGAACCCTATATCGCCACGGTCTTCCGCTGGGAGCTGGAAGCCGGAAGCTTGCTTAGAACGTCGATCCGACGGCGAAACGGAACCTGAATTTAGCCTCCGGCTGCAGCTGGTTGTTCAACACCCCGCCGCGGCTCGGATTCATCGCGAAGATCAAGCGGAACGGCACGTTCAGAACCGGCATGAAGAACCGCACCTCCGCGCCGATCGACGACTTGAACGCACTGAGCTCGCCAACCTTCATCCGCGTCGGCAGGATATCCTCCTCACCCTCCCGGCGCAGCCCGACGGTCGCAAAAGGATCCGTGAGCGTGACGGTCGGGGGCGTGGGGAACACATTCTGGTAGACCGGTTCCTTCCACATGAAGTTCTCGCCAGCGTCGCGGACCTGCCCGACGTCGCCGAACAGCACCAGGCGAACCGGTCCGGCAATGTTGATCAAGTATTCAGCGTTGAACAGCAGGCTCTTGTTGCCGCCAATAACCACGCCCGATGCCGCGTCGCGCGGACCAACCGCGCGCAGGTCGAAGCCCCTCAGGGAGTATTCACCACCCATGAACAGCTTCTCGAAAATCGGCAGCGCGACAGTGTCACCGTAAGACCGGATGTACTCCACCTGGCCGCGGAAACCGAACGATGTTCGGCGCGTGTGCTGGAAGTAGGTGATCGACTCGAAGCGCGGATTGACGAACTTCGTATTGCCGCCGAGACCGGCCAGGTCGACCGAGGCAGTGAAACGCTTGCCGCTCATCGGGAACATCGGGTTGTCGACCGTGTTCCAGACGTAGGTTGGCGCAATCTTGCTCACCGTTCGACGACCGCCGGCGCCAAGCAGCAGCGACTCCTGCAGGAAGATGTTCCCCTGCGTGATCGCCGGGTTCACCAGCTGCGGATTCAGATCCTTCACGTGGATCCGTTCGAGGCTGTAGTTCAGGAACATCCGCCCGAAGTCCTGCACCTGGAAGCCGTAGACGATGTTGCCGCCGCTCGACGCCTGGGTGTAGAGACCGATGTACTCGAATTCGCGGTTGAACAGGTCGATGCCAACCGTCTGCGGACGATCGAACAGGAAGGGCTCGCTGAAGGCGATCTGGTAGTTCTTGGCCCGGCTGCCCTGCTGCGCCGAAATCGTGAATGTCTCGCCGCGGCCCATGAAGTTGGACGTCTGAAACGAGAGCTGCCCGAAGAAGCCTTCGAACTGCGATACGCCCGCACCGAAGGTCAGCTGGTTGCGGTTCTGTTCTTCGAACTGTAGCTTGACGTCGACCTTGTTGTCGGCCCCAGGGGTCTTCTCGACGCCGATCGCGTCACCCTCGAGCGGCTTGAAGTAGCCAAGCTGATTGAGCCGCCGAACCGAGTACTTCAATGCTTCGGTATTGAAGACGCCGGACTCGACCAGCCTGATCTCGCGCCGAATGACGTTGTCTCGCGTGGTCGTATTGCCGAGGAAGGTGATGCGATTGACGAAGTACTGCTTTCCCTCCTGCAGTCGCACTGTCACATCGACAACCGGCGGGCCACCGGCGGCACTTGGTCCCGGCGCTGGAGCAGGTGGGCCTGCCGGATCGTTCACATCGGTGGTCGCCTGATCACGCGGTTTCAAGTCGGGATAGCCGGTGAACTCGTAGTAGCCACCCGCGCCGTACAGTTCACGCGCCTTCTCGAAGCCCTTGCGGACGTTCTTGTCGCTGTAGGTCTCGCCTTCCTTCAGCTTGAACAGCGGCGCCAGCAGCTCCGGTTTCACCACCGTGTTGCCTTCGAAGGTGACGTTGCCAATCTTGTACTGGCTCCCCTCGCTGATCGGCACAGTCAGCTGAACCCAGCGCGTCTTGCCGTCGTTTTCGTCTTCGAGGATCTTGAGCTGCGGCTGACCGACCCGGGCCGCAATGTAGCCCTCGTCGCGATAATGGCCGATGATCAGCTCTGCGTCGTCTTCGAACTTGTCTTCCTTGAAGGTGCCGCCGCCCTTGATGAATGAGAGCCAGCTCTTGGACTTGTTCTCCTTCATCTGCTTTTCGAGCTTGCCGTCACTCAGCTTCACGTTGCCGACGAAGTCGACGTCGCGGATCTTCACCTTGGGCCCTTCGTTGACATTGAAGGTCAGGTGCACGAGCTTCGGACCGCCGGGCAGTTCCTTCACCGCAGGCTTCACGTCGGCGAACTGATATCCCTTCTCAGCGTAGACCTCACGGACGATCCCGGTGACCTGGCGAATGAGACCTGGATCGATGAAGGTATCGATGCGCAGATTGATGCCGCGCTTCTTCAGTTCCTCTTCGATTTTGCCCTGGTCAACCGTGGCGTTGTCGACACCGACGTAGTCCACGATCTTGATCCGCTGGCGCTCCTCCATGTGGTAGACAACCAGCTTGCCGACGGCACCGTTGCCGAGCGCCACGTCCACGACTTCGATCGAGAGGTTGTCGAGAAAGGTCGTCGCCCACAGGCGCTTGAAGTCCCCGAGGAGGACCTGCTCGATCTCGTCGGTATAAGGCACCCACTTCTTCTGGCCGGGGATGCTGACGTGATTCTTCAGCTCCATGTAGAAGGTGTAGGTCTCGGGATCGACCACCGCAACGCCACCCTGCGCAGCGAAGCAGGGCATCAAGGCATACACGACCGCCGGCGTTCCCGCGGGCGGCGGCACTGGATTACCGGCGTCGTCTGCTGGAGCCGGCACGGTCAGGCCGCACACAGTAGCGGGCAGCGCCAAGGGTGTCCCGGTGGCCTGGTCCGGCGCGTCGGCCGGCAACTGCACTGGCGCCGTGGCCGCCTGTCCGGCGAAAGCCGAGGCTGGACTGAGCGCGGCACTCGCAGCCACGAGAAAACACAGTAAAAAGCGCATAGATTTGGAGGCGTCTAAGGCCAGTGGCCCTCCCCGGAGGGAGAGCCAAGCCATGAGTTTACTGGATTTTAGACGCGTTAGGCCAGCGTACGGCCGTTCTCGGTTACGCCCGCTGGCCGGTAGGTCAGGGTACCGCCTTCCATGTAGACCTCGATTTCGCCGTCCTGGAGGTGACCGCGAATGAGCTCTTCGGAGAGCGGGTCCTCGATGAAGCGCTGAATGGCGCGGCGCAACGGCCGGGCGCCATACGAGCGGTCCTTGCAGGTCTGCTCGATGATCCAGTCGATGACTTCAGTCGAGAGGACCAGCTTGATCTTGCGATCCACGAGGTTGTCGTTCAGCTGATCCACCAGCAACCGCGTAATCGCCCGCAGGTCATCGTCCGACAACGCTTCGAAGACGATGAGCTCGTCGATGCGGTTGATGAACTCGGGGTTGAAGGTCTTGCGAACCTCGCCGAGCACCATATCGTTGACGCTCCGCGCGATTATCCCCTGGTCGGCTGACTGGAAGCCGAGCGACGCCTTCTTCTGGATGAAGCGGGCGCCGATGTTCGACGTCATGATCAGGATCGTGTTCTTGAAGTTGACGCGATTGCCGAGGCCATCGGTCAGGTGGCCATCCTCGAACACCTGCAGCAGGATGTTGAACAGGTCCGGGTGCGCCTTCTCGATCTCGTCCAGCAGGACGACCGAGTAGGGGTTGCGCTTCACCTTCTCGGTGAGCTGCCCGCCCTCTTCGTGACCGACGTATCCGGGCGGCGAGCCAATCAGCTTCGACACCGAATGCTTTTCCATGTACTCGGACATGTCGAAGCGGATCAGCGCGTGATCGCTGCCGAACAGGAAGTTCGCGATCGCCCGGGCCAGCTCCGTCTTGCCCACGCCGGTCGGGCCAAGGAAGATGAAGCTACCCACCGGGCGGTTCGGATTCTTCAACCCCGCGCGTGAGCGGCGAATGGCGCGCGACAGCGCCGAGATCGCTTTCTCCTGCGAGACGACGCGGCGGTGGAGCTCCTCTTCCATGCGCAGCAGCTTGTTGCTTTCGTCCTGATTGATGGACTGCAGTGGCACACCCGTCCACTTGGAGACGACCTCGTCGATCTCTCCCTTCCCGACGATCACCCGCCGGGTATTCGATTTGACGTCGAACTTCTCGCGCACGAACTGGAGGTTCTCGCGCGCCTGCACTTCCTGCTCGCGATAGAACTGCGCTTTCTCGAAGTTCTTCTCCGAGACCGCCGTCTCCATCTGCTCGACGGCAACACGAATGCTCTTGTTGATCTCGCCGAACTCTTCGCTGTAGCCGGCATCGCGCAGCTTCGCGCGGGCACCGGCCTCGTCGATCAGATCGATCGCCTTGTCAGGGAGGAAGCGGTCGGTGATGTAGCGGCTGGACTGGTAAACCGCCGCCTCGATGGCCTCAGGCGTGTACTCGACGTGGTGAAAGGACTCGTACTTGTCCTTCACGCCGGTCAACACCTGGATCGTTTCCTTCTCGCTTGGCGGATCGACTTTCACCGCCTGGAAGCGGCGCTCGAGCGAGCGGTCTTTCTCGATGTACTTGCGATATTCCGACGGCGTCGTTGCGCCAATGCAGCGGATCTCGCCGCGCGACAGCGCCGGCTTGAGGATATTCGCCGCATCGAGCGAGCCCTCCGCCGAACCGGCACCAACCAGCGTGTGCAGCTCGTCGATGAAGACGATCACGTTGGGGTTCTCGGTCAGCTCCTTCATGATCGCCTTGAGGCGCTCTTCGAACTGACCGCGATACTTCGTCCCGGCGACGATCAGCGAGATGTCGAGTGCGAGGAGCCGCTTATCGGCAAGGAAGTGCGGCACATCGCCGTAAACGATCTTCTGCGCGAGCCCCTCGACGATGGCGGTCTTGCCGACACCGGGCTCACCAATGAGCACGGCGTTGTTCTTCGTGCGGCGGCAGAGCACCTGCTGGACGCGTTCGATCTCGAGATGACGGCCGACCAGCGGATCGAGCTGGTTCTTCATCGCCGCGTCGGTCAGGTCGCGCGAGAACTCGGCGAGCAGCGGTGTTTCCTTCACCCGGTTGATGGTCGTCTTCTCGTTGAGGAGCGCAACAATATCCTCGCGGACGGTGTTGAGGCGCATCCCCTTTTCCATGAGGATCGTGGCCGCGACGGACCGCTCCTCGCGGAGGATGCCGAGCAGGAGGTGCTCGGTACCGATGTAGTTGTGGAGGAGGCGATCTGCCTCTTCAGCGGCGAACTGGAGCACCCGCTTGGTTTCCGCGCTGAACGGGATCTCGACCGAGGTCGAGACCTTCTCGCGGAACACGGTCCGGCCTTCGATCTCCTTCCTGATGCTTTCGAGCGACAGGTGCGAGCGGGCGAAAATGCGGCTTGTGAGGCCCTTGCCCTCGCGGATCAGGCCGAGAAGGAGGTGCTCGGTTTCGATCGAAATGCTCCCGAGCTGGCTCGCTTCGTAGCGCGCGAAGAAGAGCACTCGCCGCGCTCGTTCTGTATAGCGTTCGAACATCCGGTGTTACCTGTGTAAAGGGAGGGGACTTCTGGTCGTAATTATACACGCCCCTCGGTCTAAGTCCGCCTCTATATAGGGTTTAGACGCCGGGAGACTGCTCAAAGACTCGCGCTTCCAACTCCCAACTTCCATTCTCCCACTTCCAACTCACTCCCCCGCGCCCACACAGGGGCCCGAAGCCCGGGCTCCTCGGGCATTCGCCCTGCCTGACAGGCCTGTTCGCAGCACTTGATAGTTGGAGGTCGGAGGTTAGTAGTTGACCGACGAGCGACGCGAGCAGGCATACTAGGGCCGGAGGTAAGGATAAGCATGAGAAACGGTCTTCTGGCTCTCGCACTCATCTCAATTGGCGGTGTCGCCTTCGCACAGACGCCCCAGGCGCCGGCCGCGCCCGCAGCAACGGCTCCGGCCCCACAGCCCGCCGCTCGACCGGCGAGCCCGGCCGGGACAGCGCAGACACAGGTCGCAGGTGCCTATGTGAAGGACGAGAAGGGGCGCGAGACCTACCGCAACGGCAAGTGGATCGAGATCACGTACGGCCGTCCCCTCAAACGCGGTCGCGACGTGTTCGCATCAGGCGCGGACTACGGCACGACGCTCAATGCCGGCGCCCCCGTATGGCGTGCCGGCGCCAACCAGGCGACAAGGCTGACGACGGAGGTCCCGCTCACGATCGGCGGAAAGACCGTGCCGGCGGGCAGCTACAACCTCTACGTCGAGCTCAAGTCGCCGACCGAATGGACACTGATCGTCTCGACCTGGGGCGCGAAGAAGACCGGCAACGACCCGACGCCGGACACGCTCTGGGGTGCCTACAACTACACCCCCGACAAGGACGTCGTCCGGGTGCCGATGACCGTGTCGAAGAGCCAGGCATCGATCGATCAGCTGACCTGGGGCTTCGTCGACGTGACAGCGGAAGGCGGCAAGGTTTTCCTCGCCTGGGATACCGTCAACGCGATGGTTCCCTTTACGGTCGCGAAGTAGGCGAACCTCCAACTTCCAACTGCCAACCTCCAACGGCTTCCAGAGTTGGATTTTGGTAGTTGGCGCTTGGTAGTTTGCCGGAGGCGAAGCTAGGCCGGCGTAAGCCGGCCGTCCGCCAGCCTGAGCACCCTGTCACAGGCGGCGGCAAGACGCGGGTTGTGCGTGGCGATGAGCGACGTCAATCCGCGTTCCTTGTGCATCTCGCGCAGCAGTTCGTGCAGCGTGTCGGCGGTGTGCTCGTCCAGGTCGCCGGTCGGTTCATCCGCCAGCAGGATCGCCGGATCCATCATCAGCGCGCGCGCAATCGCCACCCGCTGCTGCTCTCCCCCCGACATCATCCCCGGCCGGTGTTCCAGGCGCTCACCGAGGCCGACGCGCCGGAGTAGTTCCTCTGCGCGCTTGCGACCCTCAGCGTGCGGCCGGCGCGCGATGCGCATCGGCATCTCGGCGTTCTCGACCGCGGTGAACTCCGGCAGCAGGTGATGGAACTGGAACACGAAGCCGACGTTCTGGTTCCGGAAGGCCACCACTTCGGCGTCCGTCAGGGATGTCAGGTCAGTGTCGCCGACGCGGACGCTGCCCTTCTCAGCGGCGTCGAGCCCGCCGAGCACGTGAAGTAGAGTGCTCTTCCCCACCCCCGACGCCCCAACCACCGCCACCATCTCACCCTTCTCCAGCGAGACGTCCAACCCCTTCAGCACCGGCAGCCGGTTCGTCCCGACGACGTAGCTCTTCTCGACTCCGGATGCGATCAGGAAGCTCATTGATATCTCAGCGCCTGCGCCGGATCCAGCTTCGCCGCCTGGCGTGACGGGTAGATCGTGGCGAGGAAACAGATCACGATCGCGGAGGCGATCACCACTACGAAGTCGAACACCTCGAGCCGGAACGGCACGTGCGAAATCTGGTAAACGTCCAGCGGCACACTCACCAACTTGTACTTGTCGACGATGTAGATGACCACACCGCCGGCAATCGCACCCACGGTCGTGCCAATCAACCCGATGACCAGGCCCTGCAGCATGAAGATCCGGCGGATGCTCGCCGCCGAGCTCCCCATCGTCTTTAGAATCGCGATGTCACGGCTCTTTTCCATCACCAGGAGCACGAGCGAGGCGACGATGTTGAGGGCCGCCACCATGACGATGAGGCCGATCGTGATCGAGATGGCCAGCTTCTCGAGCGCCAGCGCACTGAACAGGGACTGGTTCAGGTCGGACCAGTCCTGCGGCATGTATTCATCGCCGATCTGGTTCCCGATGTCGTCAGCGATCTCGCCTGCCGCGAACATGTCGTCGACCCGTAATTCGATGAAGTCGATCGAGTCGTGGCCGGCCAGGCGCTTGGCGCTATTGAGGTGCACGAAGGCATAGCCCTGGTCGAACTCGTAGAGGCCAAGACTGAACAGCCCGACCACCTTGAACGCGCGCCGCGCCGGCATCAGGCCGATCGGCGACAGCGAGCCGCCCTCCGGCGCGAGCAGCTCGACACGGTCCCCGACGAAGCTGCCGATCTGGGTCGCGAGCTCGCGTCCGATGACGATGCCGGACATCTCACCCTCGACCGGCGCCAGGGCCGCCAGGCTGCCGCTCTTGATGGCTTTTTCGACCTCGGTGACCTGCGCCTCGAGCTCCGGCAGAATGCCCTTGATCTTCACAAAGCCGGTGCCCGACCCGCCGCTGATCATTCCTAGGCCCTGGATCACCGGCGCAGCCGCCCGCACGCGCGGCATCTGGCGCAGCTTTTCCATGTCCTGCGTGTAGTCGCTGTAGCCACCGACCTTATGGACGAAGATGTGCGCCGACGAGCCAACGATCCGGTCGCGCAGCTCGCCCTGCAGTCCGGTCATCAGCGCCAGCGCAATCAACAGCGCCATCACGCCGACGGCGACGCCGAGCGTCGAGATGAGGGAGATCAGGGAGATGAAGGCCTGCTTCCGTCGCGCCAGCAGGTAACGGACGGCGACGAACAGCTCGAATGGAAGGTTGTTCACGCGCGCGGCCGCATCAACGGGAACAGGATGACGTCGCGGATCGACGGGCTGTTGGTCAGCAGCATGACGAGACGGTCGATGCCGACGCCTTCCCCACCGGTCGGCGGCAGCCCGTACTCGAGCGCACGGATGTAGTCCTCGTCCATCGCGTGGGCTTCGAGGTCCCCGGCCTCGCGATCCTGCAGCTGCGCCTCGAAACGACGGCGCTGCTCGGCCGGGTCGTTGAGCTCGCTGAAGGCGTTCGCCACTTCGAAGCCGCCGATATAGAGTTCGAAGCGCTCGACCGTGTCCGGGTCGTCCGGCCGCTGCTTGGACAGCGGCGACACCTCGGTCGGGAAGTCATAGACGAAGGTCGGCTGGACGAGGTCGTGTTCGTTGAGGCGCTCGAAGATCTCGGTGGCGATCTTTCCGGCGCCCCAGCCCTTGTGGACCTCGATCCCGAGCTTCTTCGCGATCGCGGCTGCCGCCTCGCGGTCGCGCAGCTCCTCGTCAGTGACCGTGACACCGAGCTTCTCCGACGCCTTCACGCGCGCGCCCTCGCGCAGCGAGACGCGCCGGAAGGGCGGCGTCAGCGAGATGTCGTGACCACCAAACTTGATCTGATCGGTCCCGGCCGCTTCGCGTGCGACCGTGGAGAGCATCTCCTCGGTCATGGTCATGAGTTCCTGGTAGCCGCTGTAGGCCTGGTAGAACTCCAGCATCGTGAACTCGGGATTGTGCTGGGTGGAGATGCCTTCGTTGCGGAAGTTGCGATTGATCTCGTAGACCCGCTCGATGCCGCCAACCGTCAGCCGCTTCAGATACAGCTCGGGCGCGATCCGCATGTAGAGCTGCATGTCGAGCGCGTTGTGGTGAGTCACGAACGGACGCGCCAGCGCGCCCCCGGCAATCGGCTGCATCATCGGTGTCTCGACTTCGAGGTAGCCGCGCGAGTTGAGAAATGTCCGTATCGACGCGAGTACCTTGCTCCGCACCTCGAAGACCTGGCGCGAATCAGGGTTCACGATCAGATCGAGGTAGCGCTGGCGGTAGCGAGTCTCGACGTCGCTCAAGCCGTGCCACTTCTCGGGCAGCGGAATAAAGCACTTCGTGAGGAACTCGAGCTTCGAAGCCTTGATCGTCAGCTCGTTGGTACGCGTCCGGAACAACTCCCCTTCGACGCCGACGAAGTCGCCAAAGTCGAGCAGCTTGTAGATGGCAAAGTCGCGTTCGGAAAGCGAGTCCTGCCGGATGTAGACCTGGATCTTGGACCGGCCGTCAGAGAGCACCAGGAAGTTGGCCTTGCCAAACGCCCGGATGGCGAGGATCCGTCCCGCCGTCCTGGTGTGAACGTGCGCCGCCTCGAGTTCCTCCCCACTCTTCGCGCCATGCGCCTGGACGAGAGCGTCGATCGCATCGGTGCGCTCGAACGTGCGTGGATACGGGTCGACGCCGAGGCGCTGGAGCTCCTCGAAGTTGGCGCGGCGCTGTTTGAGAAGGTCGGATTCCTTGATCAGTTCTGACAATTGCTCTGTTCCCGGATCTTCTTCACACTAGGCGCGGCGCAGCTCTTTGCGCACGGCGTCCAGCACGCCGTTGACGAAACCCACGGCCGCGTCGCCACTGAAACTTCGCGCCAGCTCGATCGCCTCGTTGATGATCACCTTGCTCGGCGTGTCGGTCTCGGTCAGCATCTCGAACACCGCCAGCCGCAGCACGAGCCGGTCGATCACGTTCATCCGCTCCACGCGCCAGTTCTGCGCGTGGTTCGCGAGCATCCCGTCGATCTCGTCACGGCGATCGATCGTGCCACGCACCAACCGGTTCGCAAATTCCCGCAGCGGCTCGCCCAGGTCCGCGTCGGCGTTCTCCGCCGCCCAGTAGGAGACGATCGACTCGTCCGCACCGGCGCGGCCGACCTCGCACTGATACAACATCTGCAGCGCTGCGGCCCGAGCGCGATGCTTGGCCTGTCCGTCCGGCACATTCATAGTTGTTGACCGGCCGGCCCGGTATCGACGCCCGCGGCGAACCCGAACGGCCGCCCGCTCCCGGCGCGGGCTGGCGGCCGGCCCATCCGGCGGAACAACTGCGCCATCTCGATCGCTGCCGCCGCCGCCTCGCGTCCCTTGTTGTCGGGGCCGTCACCAGCACGCTCGTCCGCCTGCGCCTCGGTGTCAGTGGTCAGGACGCCGAACGCCATCGGCACACCCGACTCGCCCGCTGCCGCCATGACGCCGTGCGCCGTCGCGGCCGAGATGTACTCGAAGTGCGGGGTCCCGCCGCGGATGACGCATCCGAGGCAGAGGACGGCGTCAAACCGGCCGGTTTCCGCCGCACACCGCGCCGCCTGCGGCAATTCAAACGCCCCGGGAACGTGTATCTCTTCGACGTCGGCATCGGCGGCGCCGGCTTCACGCAGGGCCACGCGGGCGGCATCCCGCAGCGAGCTGGTGATCCGCTCATTGAAACGCGATACGACGATGGCGAAGCGGAAGCCAGTGGCTCCGGACAATGGCACTTCGCCTGGGGGGTTCGCTGTAGGACGCACCTGCGCTACTTCCCCTTGAACTCGGCTTTGCGCTTCTCCAGAAATGCGCGCGTGCCCTCGCGCATATCCTCGGTGCTCGACACGAGACCGAAGAGCGTCGCTTCGAACACCTGCGCATCCGCGAAACCCATATCGAGCCCCTTGTTCACTGCGTCGATGATGTAGCGGGAGGCGATCGGCGCCTTGGTGGCGAGGGTCGCGGCCAGCTTCTTGACTTCCGTCATGAGCTCGGCCGCCGGAACGACGCGATTGACGAGGCCGAGACGATGGGCTTCGGGCGCCATCACGTGCTCGCCTGTGAGCAGCAGTTCGAGCGCGCGGCCACGACCGATCAGCCGCGCCAGCCGCTGCGTACCGGCGTAGCCGGGAATGATGCCGAGATTGATTTCGGGCTGGCCGAGGCGCGCCGTGTCGGCGGCAATTCGCATCGTGCAGGCCATTGCCAACTCGCATCCACCGCCGAGCGCAAAGCCGTTGATTGCGGCGATGACCGGCTTGCCGAGGTTCTCGATCAGATCCAGGATGTGCTGACCAGACCGGGCGTGCTCACGGCCGCTCGTCGGCGTCTGCACCGCCAGCTCGTTGATGTCCGCGCCGGCAATGAAGGATTTCTCGCCGGCCCCGGTGATGATCACGACCCGGACTGCATCATCTTCGCGGACGGCGAGGATGGCGCGGCGCAGCTCGTCCAGCGTCTGGCCGTTGAGCGCATTGAGTACCTTGGGACGATTGATGGTGATGGTGGCCACAGCCCCGTCACGCTCAAACAGCAGGTTCTCGAGATTGTCGAGTGAAATAGCCGTCATTGAATCATCCCAGTATAGGCCACAGGGGAAACACAGAAGAAGCGCTGTAGGACTTGGGTTAGCCCTTAACTGCGTGTCCTTGTTTCGTGAGGTGGGCTCGCACACGGTCGCGCAGGTCACCCTGCAGCTCCACGCCGCCGTCACGGACGGCGCCGCCGCAGCCGCAGGCGCGCTTCAGTTCCTGCAGCAGCTCTTTGAGGAAGCCCTCGTTGTGCGGCAGGCCGTCGACGACGGTGACGGTCTTGCCGCCGCGCCCGGCTTTTTCGATGCGGAGCCTGGCGACGAGCCGGGGCGGGATTGGCGCGGATTTGCTGCGACTCGAGCACTTGCAGTCGTCGACCGGCCACCCACATGTCAGGCAGAGCCGTCCGCCCGTTGTGGAGTAGACGAGCCGGGAGCCAGCCATCGGCGGTTAGAGCGGGAGCGGGTACATCAGCCAGCCGAGGACGAGTCCCGCGGCGAGAAAGCCGCCGAACATCCGGAGGCCGAGCTGCACCTGCGCGCGCGGTTCGTCGCGCAGCAACACGCAGAACACCAGCGAGACGAAGAATGCAAAGAGCGCCAGGAGCAGGAAGTGATCGGTCACTTGCGCCCCATGGCCACGTCGAAGGCGTCGAGAATCACGAGGGAGTTCAGCAGACCGGCGACGATCATGAAGCAGTTGCCGTACTCGTAGCTCGCAGCTGTCACCACCCCGCCACCGAGATCGAACATGCGGGCGAGGAACCACGGCAGGCCGATGCCGACGTTCGACGCGGCGGCGAGCGCAACCAGCGGCTCCGACAGTTCGAACGGGAAGATACGCCCGTCGAGCACGAGACCGGTGAGAAACATCAACGGGAGCGCGACGAGAAAGATGACGCCCTTCTGCCGGCGCCCGAGCCAGAGATGGCCGGCGCCAGGGACAAGCCACGCGCCGAGGCACAGAAGCACGAGCGAGCCGGGTTCAACCGAGGCGCGCTGGCGTTCGGCTATGGTGGATTTCGCGGCCATGGGATTCCGCATCATAGCGCAGCATCTGGACGAATACCCATCCCGCCACTCCGCCGAGCGGCAGTGCCGCGAGCGCGCGCATGATGTTCGAGAAGCCAACGAGCCCCGCGACTTCGAGCGCCCAGGTAGTCCCGGTTGGAATCGCGGCGACAAGAAGCGCAGGACGCGACCATCGCACGGGTCGAGCGCTCGACAACCATGCGAGGGCCGCACCTGAGGCTCCCGAGAGGTACAACCCGAAGCAGCGCGCGCAGACGGGGAACTGCACTCCGCCGTACGC
>JACDDJ010000048.1 GCA_013817065.1 Acidobacteriota bacterium | reverse complement strand
GACCGGCCCTTTTCCGCAGAGTTCGCAGCGTTTCGCCATGACTACCTGTAAAGCGTGTCGGAGTAACTGATTACGGGCGCCCTCGGCCCCCGTGGAAACCACGAATTATAGCACGCTCGACTTGGCGGGCGCCCGGCCGCATCTGCCCACTCCGCGTCAGCCCCAGACGCCACGTTGCGGCGAAGCGGATCGAAGCGGAAGCGAGAACCGTTCTCGGGGTGAGTGACGTCTTAAGCAGCAATTGGCAGCCGGGCCCGTTGACAGGGTAAGCCACTTCTACTCCGTGTGCCAGGAGAGCCGCTGCAGTTTTCGCTACAAAGCCCTTCCCGTACGGGCTCATCCGTTGTAGACTCAGTGGCTTCATACATGGCAGATAGCTTGCATGACGGCCTGCAATAACTAGCGGGTCGAGCGGAAAGGAAAATTCATATGAAAGTTCATAAAGCGGCCGGAACTCAGGCCGGGGGGCAGATGAACCGGGATCGATACTCCGAGCTGAAGAACATTCTCGAAGAGCGTCGGCGCGAGATCATGGGCCAGGTCCAGGGAAAGATCCGCGATGTCCGTAGTGAGGGCGCCAACAACCCCAACCAGGGCGTGCTCGACGCGGTCGAGAGCTCCGAGGCTGACATCCAGGATGACATCGAGTTTGCGCTCATCCAGATGAAGTCCGAGACCCTGAACAAGATCGAGGAAGCGTTGCATCGTCTCGAGGACGGCACGTTCGGCTATTGCTTTGAGTGCGGCGAGGAAATCTCGGAGCGTCGCCTGCGTGCGCTGCCGTTCGCGGTCCGCTGTAAGGATTGCGAAGAGGCGCGGGAGACGGCCCAGCAGCGCGAGCGGATGATGTCGCAGCGCCGCGGTTCCTCCTCGCTCTTCCTCGATATGCAGAGCTAAGAGCCACCTCAGTAAGTCCGAAGGGCGAAGGAGGCTTGCCTTCTTCGCCCTTTTAGTTTTCTTGCTTCACTTCGAGTACAACAACGCCAGTTATGACCGACGAGCCGACAGTCGAGATCCCGTTCGAAACCGGGGACACCGAGAAGCCGATCGAGGTTCCGGCGGAACTCCCCGTGCTGCCGCTGCGGGACACGGTGCTGTTCCCCAATTCATTCATGCCGCTGGCCGTCGCGCGCGAGGCCTCGGTCCGTCTGATCGACGAGGCGACCACGTCGGGGCGCATGATCGGTGTTTTCACGCAGCGCGAAGCGTCCACCGAGGAGCCGCTGCAGGACGATCTGTATACGATCGGCACCGCCACTCACATTCATAAGATGTTCAAGCTGCCCGACGGCAGCCTCCGCCTCATCGTCCAGGGGCTGGCGCGCGTGCGGCTGGACCGGATCTCACAGACACGTCCGTATCTGAAGGCTGCCGTCGTGGCGGCAGACGAGGTTCTGCGCGACGAGGATCACGTCGAGATCGACGCGCTGCAGCGCAACATCAAGAGCAACTTCCAACAGGTCGTGTCGCTCTCACCGCTGCTGTCAGACGACCTCCAGTCACTCGCCGCCAACATCACCGATCCAGGCAAACTGGCTGATTTCATCGCCTCGAGCCTGACCACCATCGGGACGCCGGTGAAGCAGGAGGTCCTCGAGACCCTCGACATCCGCGCGCGGATGGATTCGCTGAATCGCATTCTGATCAAGGAACTCGAAGTCCTCGAGCTCGGATCCAAGATCCAGTCGCAGGTGCAGTCGGAGGTCGGCAAGAACCAGCGCGAGTACTTCCTGCGTGAGCAGATGAAGGCGATTCAGAAGGAGCTTGGTGAAGGGGACGACCAGGCGAAGGAAACCGAGGAGCTGCGCGACAAGATCGAGGCAGCAGGCATGCCCGAGCCGGTCAAGAAAGAGGCATTGCGGGAGCTCGACCGACTGTCGAAGATGCCGGCCGCCGCGGCTGAGTACACCGTCTCTCGCACCTACCTTGATTGGCTCGTGGCCCTCCCGTGGGCGAAGCGGACGGAGGACGCCATCGATCTCCGCCGGGCCAAAGACGTCCTCGACGCCGACCACTCGGGTCTCGAAAAGGTCAAGGATCGCGTCCTCGAGTACCTCGCGGTCAGAAAGCTGAATCCGGACGTGAAGGGGCCGATCCTCTGCTTCCTCGGCCCTCCCGGTGTCGGCAAGACCTCACTGGCCAAATCGATTGCGAATACGCTCGGGCGCAAGTTCGTCCGCGTCTCGCTCGGCGGCATGCGGGACGAAGCGGAGATCCGCGGTCACCGCCGCACCTACATCGGGGCGCTGCCCGGGCAGATCATCCAGGGCCTGCGCCGCGCCGAGTCGAAGAACCCGGTCTTCATCCTCGACGAGATCGACAAGCTCGGCGCCGACTTTCGAGGAGACCCGGCGTCGGCCCTTCTCGAAGTGCTCGATCCCGAGCAGAACAACACGTTCCGGGACCACTACCTCGACGTGGCGTTTGATCTCTCCGAGGTGCTGTTCCTCACGACTGCGAACATGCTCGACCCGGTTCCTCCGGCGCTGCGCGATCGCATGGAGGTCCTCGAGCTTGCCGGCTACACCGAGGAGGAGAAGCTGAAGATTGCGTTCGAACACCTGATCGCAAAGCAGGTGACGAACCACGGTCTCGCCCCCGAGCAGGTGGAATTCACCGAGCCAGCGGTGCGCGCGGTGATCCGGAATTACACGCGTGAAGCTGGCGTTCGTAACCTCGAACGCGAACTCGGGGCGCTGTGCCGCAAGGTCGCACGCCGGCGGGCTGAAGGCGACGAGGCCAAGGTCACCATCACCACCGAAACCGTCGTCGCGATGCTCGGCGCGCCGGTGTTCCTCGACGAAGAGATCGAGAATCGCACCAAGGATCCAGGGGTTGCGGTGGGGCTGGCGTGGACGCCAGCGGGCGGCGAAGTGCTGTTCGTCGAGGCATCACGCATGCAGGGCGGCGGCAGCCTGACACTCACCGGTCATCTCGGCGACGTGATGAAGGAATCGGCGCGGACGGCGTTGTCCTGGTTCCGCACCAATGCAACCCACTACGGTGTCGATCCGTCCTTCTACAAGGACGCTGAGATCCACCTGCACGTGCCGTCCGGCGCCATTCCGAAGGATGGTCCCTCAGCCGGCGTCACCATGGTGACGGCGCTGGCCTCCGAGCTCACCGGACGTCCCGTACGAGGGGACATCTGTATGACAGGGGAAATCACGCTGTCGGGACGAGTGCTGCCAGTCGGCGGTATCAAGGAAAAGGTCCTCGCGGCGCGACGCCACGGGATCCACGAAGTCATCCTGCCGCGGCAGAACGAGAAGAACATCAACGAGGATCTCACCCCGGAACTTCGGAG
Source organism: Acidobacteriota bacterium (assembly GCA_013817065.1). Lineage (GTDB taxonomy): Bacteria > Acidobacteriota > Vicinamibacteria > Vicinamibacterales > 2-12-FULL-66-21 > JACDCA01. The sequence goes on along the minus strand of JACDDJ010000048.1, from coordinate 9,882 downwards.
CGAGCTGACGATCCACTACGTCCAGGAGATCGAGGAAGTCGTGGCCCTTGCGCTGATGCCGTCGTCAGCCCAGACCCACACGCCAACACTGCCGGTGACGGGGTCGGTCCGCCACACGGTGAACTAAAAATGGTAGATGGGTAAATGGCAGATGGTAGAGGTTGCGGCTCCAGCGCAGTTGCCGCGAGCAGAACACTTTGCCATCTACCATCTACCATCTACTTCTTTGATCCTGACGGGTCATCCCGTCAGGCCGTCAGCATCCCGACTCCCACAATAGTCTTCATATCGACGATCTCGCCGCGGCGGATCATGTCGCGCACCTCGCGCAGGGCGAAGGTGCGCGTTTCGATCGACTCGTCTTCGTCCACCGCTGCCGGTTCGGTTCCCTCGGCGAGCGACGACACCCTGAAGAAAATCATCTGCTCATCGCAGTAACCGGGCGTCGGAAACATTGCACCCAGTCGCACCACGGTCTCTGGAACCTGGCCGATCTCTTCGTGGCATTCGCGCCGCGCCGCGGCCTCCGGCGTTTCGCCCGGGTCGACACTGCCGGCGGGCGCCTCCCACAACCACTGGTTCACCGCATGCCGGTACTGCCGGATCAGGATCAGGTGACCGGATTCCGGTACCGGCAGGATCACCACGGATGGTGAATGACGGACCACGTCCAGGCTGACAGTCTTGCCGTGGGGGAGCGTGACGCGATCGCGGTCGACGCTGAACACTTTCCCCTCGTAGACTCGTTCGCGGGTGATCAGATCGCCGTTCTCACTCACTCTGGCTCCTCGTGTCGTTCGTGAATCTCGTCGAGCACGGTCTGGAGGTCTGGCGGCAGCGGGGAATCAAACTCGACGCGGCGCCCATCGACCGGATGCGTGAAGGCGAGCCGTGACGAATGCAGGAAGGGGCGTTCCAGACGGAGCACGGCGCGGAGGTCTGCGGCCGTGCGCCGGTGGACGCCACCATAGGTCGCGTCGCCGACGATCGGATGCCCGATCGCACTGAGATGGACGCGGATCTGGTGCGTTCGCCCGGTCGCGATCGCCACCTTCAACAGTGACACGCCCTCGAAGTGGTGAGCGAAGGTGACCCGCGTCACTGCACTGCGGGCGCGGCGTGCACGCGTCGACATCTTCTGCCGCTGCGATGGATCCCTGCCGATCGCGGCGTCGATGCGCCGACCGGCCTGCACCGTGCCCCACACCAGGGCGACATACTCTTTGTCGACCTCACGGTCGCGGAACTGACGCGACAGCTCCTGGTGGGCGCGATCGTTCTTGGCCACCACCATCACGCCCGATGTGCCGCGGTCGAGCCGATGCACGATCCCCGGCCGAAGCTCGCCACCGATGCCGCTCAGGTCCTTGACGTGGTGCAGCAGCGCGTTCACCAGCGTGCCGCCGCTGTGGCCCGCGGCCGGATGCACGACCATTCCCGCCGGTTTGTCGAGCACCACCACGTCGGGATCCTGGTAGATGATGCGCAGCGGAAGGTCTTCGGCTTCCGGGGTCGCGGCCGCTGGTTCGGGAATATCGAGCTCGAACTCCTGCCCGGTGTGCACCATGCTGCTCGGCTTCGGTGTGCCGGCGCCGCGCAGGTGACCGTCCTTGATCAGCCGCTGGATCTGCGACCGCGAGTGGTCGGGAAGCAGTGTGGTCAGGAAGTTGTCCAGCCGGAGCCCGTCGTGTTCAGGCTCGACCACCAGGCGCCGCAGGTGCGAACTCATGGCCTCGCTCCTATGCGGCTCTCGCGCGCTGGGCTCCGGCACGCGGATCCGGAGCGGATCGCCGCGACAGGACGAACAGCATCGCGATGCTGAGAGGCACCAGGATCACCGATACGAACTGCGACGTCGAGAGATCCCCAACCATGCCGCGCGAATCTCCACGGTAGAACTCGATGATGAAGCGGGTGATCCCGTAGAGCAGAAGATACCCCCAGAACGTCCGGCCGGGGAAGACCCGGCCCTTGCGCTCCATGAACAGCAAGACGAGCAGGATGACGAACTCGGCGCCAGCCTCGTAGAGCTGGGTCGGATGGATAGGCACGTTCAGCGGGGTGCCGACGTTTTCCGCAGCATACCGATTGGTAAAGGTGACAGCCCACGGAACGTCGGTGGCGCGGCCGAAGCAGCAGCCAGCGAAGAAACAGCCCATCCGGCCGATTACATGCCCCAGCGCGATGCCCGGGGCAAACGCGTCGGTCACGGTCCACACCGGCAGCCGGTGGCGCCGCAAGTACCAGATCGCGACCGCGACCGCCGCGATCAGCCCGCCATAGAAGACCCCGCCCGACCGCATCAGCGTGACGAGCTCTCGGGGGTTCTGGCGGAAGGTGTCGAAATCAACGATCAGCAGGAGGAGCTTGGCGCCGATCAGCGCGCTGATGATGATCCAGATGCCCAGGTCCATGACCCGGTTTCCGTCCAGCCCTCGCGCCCTCGCGCGTACCAGCGCGAACTGCAGGCCAAGGAGGTAAGCCGCGGCTAACAGCACGCCGTAGGTGTAGACGGGGAATCCCCCGATCTCAAACAGTATGGGATGCATGTCGCCGTCCGAAACCGAGCATGTCGAGGATCACGAAGAAGGCGCCCACTGAGATTGCGGCGTCAGCCACGTTGAAAGCCCAGAAGTGGACGTCATTCCAGTAGACGTCGACGAAATCGACGACGTAGCCGAAGATGGCGCGGTCGATCAGGTTGCCCAGGGCCCCGCCAAGGATGAGTGCCAGTCCTGCCCGGGCGAGCCGGTCCTGGAAGCCAAGCTGGGTGCCGTACGCCGCGATGGCGAGCAGTGCGAGTGCGGCGACCCCGATCATGACGAACGGCTTGTACGGAAAGTCGACGTTGTTCATCAGCCCGAAGGCCGCACCCGTGTTCTGGACATGGGTCAGATCCAACCAGCCTGAAAAAATCGTCCGGCTGTCTCCAAGCGGCAGGTTCGCGCGAACCAGTGCCTTGGTGATCTGGTCGAGAATCACGATCAGCGCGATCGCGCCGAGCTCGAACGGTCGCCCGAATATCGAGCCCGCCGGAACCGAGGGCACGGGCGACGCAGCGGACCCCTGCTCGGACGCTGACGGAACCGGCTGCGGATCGGCAGGCAGCATCAAACCGCCACCGCGCTGCCCGATTGCGTCGCTTCGGTGCACCGGTCGCACAGACCGGTCTCCGGCGCGACAGAAACGACCCGCCAGCAGCGCGGGCATTTCTCCCCTTCGGCCTTGTGCACGATGACCTCCATAGTGTTCTGATCGGCGGTCGTGGCGAGCTGTACATCCGACACGATGAACAGCATCGGCAGCTGGTCTCGGACGGAGGTCAGTAACTCGGCCTTCAGTCCGCCGGCGCGCAGCTCGACGCGCGCACCGAGCGAGGTGCCGATTGTCTTGTCCTGACGTTTCAGTTCGAGCGCGGCGTTCACCGTGTTGCGGATCTCGATCAGCCCCTCCCACCGTTTCACCAGCGCATCGTCACGCCACGTCTGCAGGTCGGCAGCGACAGGAAACTCCGCGAGGTGAACGGACAGCTCCCGTTTGCCGGGCAGATGCTTCCACATCTCCTCGGCGGTCACCGGCAGGATTGGCGCAAGCAGCCGCGCCAGGCCATCAGCCATGACGTACATCGCCGTCTGAGCGGAACGACGTTCGTTCGACTTCGCGCCGAAGGTGTAGAGACGATCCTTCGAGACGTCGGCATAGAACGCTGACAGATCCACCGTCGTCAGCTGATTCAGTCGCTGGAAGATCCCGGGGAAGTCATAGCGGTCGTACGCGGCGAGGACGGCCTGTGCCACCTCGGCATAGCGCGCGAGTGCATACCGATCGACCTCCTGCATGGCGCTCGGCGCCAGCTGATCCCGCGTCGGATCGAAGTCGTAGAGATTCGCCAGGAGGTAGCGGCACGTGTTACGGATCTTGCGGTAGGCCTCAACGACCCGCTGGAGGATCTGCTTGCCGACGCGCAGTTCTTCGCGGAAGTCGCTGCTCGCGACCCACAGACGGAGCGTCTCGGCGCCGCTCTCTTTGATCACGTCCGCAGGCGAGATCACGTTGCCGATCGACTTCGACATCTTCCGGCCGTCCACGTCGATCAGGAACCCGTGCGTGAGCACCTCCTTGAACGGGGGACGTCCGCGGGTGCCTAGTCCGACGAGCAGCGAGCTCTGGAACCAGCCGCGATGCTGATCGCTGCCCTCGAGGTAGATCTCTGCCGGCCAGGTCAGCTCCGGACGGAACGGCAGCACGGCCTCGTGGCTGGATCCCGAATCGAACCACACGTCGAGGATGTCGCGCTCTCGCTCGAACTCGGCGGTCCCGCAGGACGGGCACGTGAGCCCCTCCGGCAGGAACTCTTCGATCGGCCGTTCATACCAGGCGTCCGCGCCGTACTCGTCGAACACCGTCGCGGCGCGCTCGACCAGTGCCGCCGTGAGCACCGCCTCGCCGCATTTGGCGCAATCGACGGCCGGGATCGGCACACCCCACGCACGCTGGCGCGAGATGCACCAGTCGGGACGGTTGGTGAGCATGTTGAAGATCCGGTCGCGGCCCCACGCCGGGATCCACTTGACGTTCTGATCGACCGCATCGAGCCCCGCCTGTCGCAGCGTCTTGCCGCCGACGACCGGTTCGCCGTCCATGCGGATGAACCACTGCGAGGTAGCGAGGAAGATGACCGGGTTGTGACAGCGCCAGCAGTGCGGATACGAATGCGAAAAATCGGCCCGGTGCCACAGCCGTCCGCGCTCCTTCAGTGCCGCTTCGACATTGGGATTGGCGTCCCACACGCGTTGACCGGCAAACAGCTCCACCGTGTCGAGGAAACGTCCGCCCGGACCGATCGGCGCGTAGATCTCGAGGCCATAGCGGACGCCGGTGTTGAAGTCGTCCGCACCATGACCCGGCGCGGTGTGGACGGCACCGGTGCCGGCGTCGGTTGTCACATAGTCGCCGAGGACGCCGAGCGAGGTCCGCGCGTAGAGCGGGTGCTGAAATCGGAGGTGCTCGAGCTGCTCGCCCTTCACCCGTGCAACGGGTTCCTCAAACGTGCGACCCGCAGCGGCCGCAACCAACCCGGCGAGGGCTTCGGCCACGATCACTGAACGGCCGTCCACGTCGTAGGCGGCGTAATCGAGCTCTGGATGAAAGGCGATCGCCAGGTTCGAAGGGATCGTCCACGGAGTCGTCGTCCAGATCAGGACGGACACGGGCCGGCCGGCAAGGGCGGGCACACGCTTGCCGAGCTCCTCGGCGCTCTCATCGGCGAGCGCAAACTCCACATAGATGGACGGCGAGGTATGGTCCTCGTACTCCACTTCCGCTTCAGCCAGTGCGGTCCGGCAGTGGATGCACCAGTGGACCGGCTTTTTCCCCTTGTAGACGAGCCCCTGTTCGACGAACCGGCCCAGCGCGCGCACGATCGTCGCCTGGTAGCGGAAGTTCATCGTCAGGTAGGGATGATCCCAGTCGCCGAAGATCCCGAGGCGTTTGAATTCCTCGGTCATGACACCGATGAAGCGTTCCGCGTATGCGCGGCAGGCGCGACGGAAATCGGCCACGCTCATATCCCGCTTCTTCTTACCGAGCTCGCGGTCAACCTTCAGCTCGATCGGCAGACCGTGGCAGTCGTACCCAGGCACGTACGGCGAGTCGAAGCCCGCCATCGTGCGCGACTTCACGACAAAGTCCTTGAGGATCTTGTTGAGCGCGGTGCCGAGGTGGATCTGCCCGTTGGCGTAGGGCGGACCGTCGTGCAGCACGAACTTCGGCCGTCCGGCGCGAGCGTCCCGGATCCGCTCGTAGAGCCCCATCTCCTCCCAGCGTGCGAGCGCCTGCGGCTCGGCCGTCTGGAGATTGGCCTTCATCGGGAAGTCCGTGCGCGGCAGATTGAGAGTGTCTTTCCAGTCGGACATGGGAAACCAATATTTTAGTGCAGTACAAGAAAACGCCGGCTTCCCGAAGGAAGCCGGCGGTCAGTTGTCGCCGCGGGCGGCAGGGTGCCTTAGCGGCGGATCGGGTTGCCCGAGCGAGTGATCTCGACGCGGAACTCGCCCGTGTTGTCGTTGAGGTCCCTGTCGTTCACGCCGAGGAACAGCTGACCGGATGCCGGCGCCACGAGCGTCGCCTGATTACCGATGCCGAACGGGGTGCCGTTACCGATGCGTCCGATCAGGGCGCCGGCGAGCGCGTTGGGCATCGGCGCACCCGTTGCCAACCGTCCTGAGGTCGAACCCGCGGGGGGCGCCATGTCCTGACCGTCGGCGCTCAGGCGAACTTCCCCGGTCGTATTCAGGGTCAGCGTCTCGCCGCGACGAACGGTGATGCCGGTATTTGTCCAGCGCTGCTTGCTGCTGACTACGATGCCCATCCCGCTCGTCGCAGCCGTCGACGACGTGCCGGCTGCCGAAGCCGCCGCGTCGGTGTGGGCGAGAACGATGCGGCTCACCTCGGACGTGGTCATATCGCGATTGCCGGAGTCAGTCGTGAAGCTCAGGCGCAGCGGCGTGGTCCCGCCGATGTCGCTCAGCTGTGCGTTCAAGGTCTCACCGCTACGCAGCCATACGACCTGCTGCCCAGAGGAGACCTTCGCCCAGTCCGAGGTGCTCATGGTGCCGCCGGTGAAATCAATGACCGCCACATCATTCTTCGGGACCTGTCGTTCCTCGTTATTCACCCGCATGATGAAGCCCGAGGCATTCAAATCGATGAGCTGGCCGCTCAGACGCTCGCCCGACCGCAGGGTCAGGGTTGCGCTCTCCTGGGCCTGCGCAACACCCACATAAGCAATCGCGGCGATCGCGAGCGCAGATATCGTCCGCTTAAACATTCAATCCTCCTCAGTATTCCTGTCAGTGTCCTAAAAATAGCTCAACCATGAAGTAGGTCGAGGCACATCTTTCCAGATGGTTTAGCAAGCGATATGCCACCAAAAACAGCCCGTTTTCGGCGAAAACAGGCCTTATATAATGGCTTATGCCCTCCGCGGACGTCCTCAGAACGATCGGCAACGTCAGAGAGACCACGCTTGGAAATGGTCTGAAGATCCTGGTGCAGGAGATTCACACCGCGCCGCTGGTCTCGGTGTGGTGCTGGTATCGCGTTGGGTCCGGCGATGAACCTGCAGGCCTGACTGGTGTCTCGCACTGGGTCGAGCACATGAACTTCAAAGGGACCGAAAGCATCCCTTGCGAAGAGATGAAGGGCATCGTCGAACGCGCCGGCGGCATGTGGAACGGCTACACCTGGATCGATCAGACCACTTACCTGGAAACGGCCGCGAGCGCGGCGCTCGACCAGATGCTCTTCATCGAAGCCGAGCGGATGGCGCGAGGTCTGTACGATCCCGCCGAGTGTGAGGCGGAGCGGACGGTCATCATCTCTGAGCTCCAGGGCGGCGACAACGATCCAGAGCAGCTCCTCGAGACCGAGGTCACCGCGACCGCGCTGCGCGTCCATCCCTATGGACACCCGACGATCGGCTGGCTGCAGGATGTGCAGGCGATGTCGCGGGACGATCTGTATACCTTCTACAAACGCCACTACGTCCCGAACAACGCCACCCTCGTGGTGGTGGGTGATATCGACGCCGACGACGTGTTTCGGAAGGCGGAGCGGCAGTTCGGTGGGATTCCCGCGGGCTCGATCACCAGGCACAAGCGCATGGCCGAGCCGAGGCAGGTGGGCGAGCGCCGGGTGCTGGTGGAACGCGAAGGGACGACCGCGTACCTTAAGCTCGCGTATCCAGCGCCGGCGGCAACCGAGCCGGATTTCTTTCCGATGCTCGTCCTCGACGCGGCCCTGACTGGCGCCAAGGGGGTCAGCCTCTGGAACGCGTTCAGGGAAGCGCCGCCGCAGCGGAAGGCGCGGCTCTACTCCGCACTCGTGGAGCGAGGGTTGGCGACGTCGGTGTCGGGGTCCCTGCTCCCGACCTCGGATCCTTTCCTGTTCACTGTCTCCCTGACCGCCGCGACAGGCGTGTCGCTCGACCGACTGGAGGAGGCAGCGCTCGCCGAGATCGATCGTGCCAGGCGAGGCGGTCTATCGGGGCAGGAGATCACCAGGGCGAAGCGGCAACTTCGGACGCGCCTCGTCCTCGAGAACGACAGTGTCACGAGCGTGGCTCACCAGTTGGGCTACTTCTCGACCGTTGCAGGACCCAACTACCTGTCGCAGCTTCAAGCCCGGATCGATGCGGTGACGCCAGAGGACGTGGTCCGGATCGCCGGCCAACGGCTCGGCGCGGTGACTCGAACGGTCGGACGATTCCAGCCGCTCGGCGAGGCAGCATGATCCCCGCAACACTGGCGCAGGGCCTTCGTCCCGTCCGGACGGAGCTCGCGAATGGTGTCGTGATTCTGGCGCAGGAGAGCGGGACGGTGCCGGCCGTCACCATCACTGCCACGTTTTTTGCCGGGAGTGCGCAGGATCCGGTGGCCCTGCCGGGTGTGGCCTACCTGACGCGGCGTGTGATCGACCGGGGTGCCGCCAATCGCTCGGCCGTTCAGATCGCCGATGCGCTCGACGATCGCGGGGTGGCTCTCCGCGTGACGGCGTCGCGGGACACCTTCTCGGTGGCCTGCGACTGCCTGTCCGAGGACCTCGATGATCTGCTGGGACTGGTTGCCGATGTCATCCGGGAGCCGCTCTTCCCCCAGGTCGAACTCGACAAGCGCCGCATCGAGGCCATGACTTCGGTCCGACAGGACGATGACAACCCGGCGGTGCGCAGCATAGATGCGCTGGTCGCAACGCTTTACGGACCGACCCACCCTTACGGACGCCCCTTCAAGGGGACCCTCGCCAGTCTGCAGTCGATCGGGCGCGATCCCCTCGTCGAGTTCCATCGCCAGCACCTCCAGCCTTCTTCGCTCCGGCTCGCCATTGTTGGCGACGTGGATCCTGCCGCCGCGGTGGAGGCAGGATCGAGATACTTCGAGAGCTGGCGCGGAACTTCAGTTGAGCAGGACGTTCTTGCTGCACCGCCGGCCGCCCGCCAGCGAACCATCATGCGCCAGGTGATGCCGGGGAAGAGCCAGTCGGACATCGGATACGGGTTCACGGCGGTTCGGCGGCTGGACCCAAGGTACTACGCGTATTGGATGATGAACAACATCCTCGGGCAGTTTGGCCTGGGGGGACGCCTCGCCGACAACATTCGCGAGCGCCAGGGAATGGCGTACTACGCCTACAGCACTCTTGAAGCGAGGGTATCGGAAGGTCCGCTGATCGTCCGCGCCGGGGTCGATCCGAACAATGTGGAGCGGACGCTCGACGCGATCGACAAAGAGGTCAGCGACCTCAGCCGCACCGGGCCGACATTGGCTGAATTCGAGGATACGCGTCAGTCCCTTATCGGGTCGATCCCGCGGATGCTGGAAACCAACGATGGCATCTGTGAATTCCTCCTCGGAGCCGAACAGTTCGGCCTCGGGCTGGATCACGACCGGCGCCTGCCAGGCCTGCTGCGTGCCGTGACGCTCGCCGCGGTTCACGAAGCGGCGGCCGAAATCCTCGATCCGTCGAGAGCTTCGATCGTAGTCGCGGGGCCGGCCGAGTAAATGCCGGCCGCGACCCGGGCGGTTTTCTTCGACGTCGACTTCACGCTCATCCATCCCGGACCGTCTTTCCAGGGGAGCGGCTATCGCGAGTTCTGTGCGCGCCACCACGTCGATGTGGATGTTGACGCCTTCGAACGGGCGGTCGCCCACGCCTCGCCCCTGCTCGAGAGCACACCGGGCGTCTACGACCCGGAGATCTTCGTCCGCTATACAAGCCGGATCATCGAGGGCATGGGCGGACGGGGACCAGGCGTCACCCAGGCCGCACGGGACATCTATGACCAGTGGGCGGCCTGTCACCACTTCGAGATGTACCCGGATG
>JACDDJ010000516.1 GCA_013817065.1 Acidobacteriota bacterium | reverse complement strand
GCTCGATACTGACGCTCGGCCATACGCTATTATCTAGCACGTGGCACGTGCACGTCGCCACGCAGCACGTAGCACCGCACGTAGCACATAGCCCGTAGCACGCCGCACGTTGTTATGCCGCGATTCGTTGCCTTCCTCCGCGCCATCAACGTTGGCGGTCACATCGTCAAGATGGACCGGCTGTGCCGATTGTTCGAGACCGTCGGACTCACCAACGTCGAGAGCTTCATCGCCAGTGGCAACGTGCTCTTCGACTCGAAGAAGTCGCCCGCTTCGCTGGAAGCGTTGATCGAGAAAGGGCTTGAGAAATCTCTCGGTTACGAGGTCATCACGATGATCCGCTCCGCGTCTGAGGTCGATCAGATCGTCGACCATGTGGACCGCGACAAGCTCGCGGACGGCGACGGCATCACCCTGTATGTTGGATTGCTGAAGAGCGCGCCCACCTCGGCGGCCGCTCGCGCCGTCGAAGCGATGTCGAACGACGTCGACACGCTCGTGATCGACGGACGTGAGTTGTACTGGCGGTGCAATAAGCGCTTCAGCGACTCGACGATTCAGGGTCCGAAGCTCGGAAAGGCACTCGGGGTCCCGATCACCACGAGGAACGTGACCACGGTTCGCAAGCTGGCGAAGAAGCTGTCGCCGGCCTGAGTTTCGTCGTGGCGCCTCGGTCCACAAGCTCCCGAGTTCTGCCATAAGTCCTTTCTCACGTGCTTTCCGCTTGACTCCCTCGGCTCCGCGTTCTACCCTTCTCACATCCCAGCAAGTCCTGCGTTCCCGGAGTTTTCCGGGGACGTGCGTCCAAGCGATAAAGGCGGGCCTCGTGGTCCGCAAAGCCGGATTGTCGTCCCTTGAAGGGAGCAGTTCCGGTTGCCGAACTTGGAGTTGTACTCATGTCTACTCGTAGAGCCGTTCCCGTCGCCGTCGTCGCCCTCTCCTTCGCTCTCCTCTTCTTAGGTCTTGGCGGCTACCTCGGTGCCCGCCAGACTGCCGACAACGATGCGCAGTTCGCTGCGCTGCGTGCAGAGCTGACGGCCCTCCGCCGGACGCAGCTCGCTGTGCCGACCGGCACCTCCGGTTCGACTGTCGATCCCCTGACGCTGAGCGCGGATCGCGCCGCGATTGTGGACGACGTGAAGAAGCAGCTCACCGACGAGATGGGGCTGCTGCCTCTCAACCTGCTGCGCGACCGGCGCGAGAGCTTCGTGGAGCTCTACTCCTACGATGACCGGGGGACGAGCAGCTACGGCACCGCCGGTTACCTCGGGAATGGCTACTTCATCACCGTCAAGCACGGCGTCGTCGCACTCGGCCAAGAGGGCGTGTCGGATCCGCGCAAGATCACGTCGGTGAAGATTGCCTACCAGGGCAAGCTGCTGAACGCGCGCGTGGTCGACGTCGGCGATGCAAAGGTGGAGGTGGATCCGGGCGACTGGGCCATCATCCGGGTGAAGGAAAAGGTCGACCTGCCGGCGCTCAACACGAATCTTGCGTTCGGATTCAACTTCGCGGACCCGATCTTCCGTCTCGGTAACGACTACTCGAAGGGCATCATCGTCTCGACCGGCTACGTCGGACAGAAGACGCCGAACGCCCTCGTCACCTGTTTAACCGATGGGCATCCTGGCGTGTCGGGTGGCGGAGTGCTGAACGGCGATGGGGATCTCGTCGGCATCCCGGTCGGCCGGATGCAGGGCGACTATCGCTTCTCGTTCATCCTGCCGCTGCGGCAGGAGATGTTCAGGAAGGTGTCTTTCTAATCTCGGCGAGGCGCTGCTTGATGCGCGCCTCCATGCCGCGTTCAGTCGGATCGTAGAATCGCCGCCCGGCCTGTGCGGGCGGCAAACACTCCATCCCGCGCGCGACGCCATCGGCCTCGTCGTGGGCGTAGCGGTAGTCCTTCCCGTAGTCGAGTCCCTTCATCAGTGTGGTCGGCGCGTTGCGCAGGTGCAGCGGCACCGGTTCGGCGACTTCCGAGGCGGCTGCTTCCGCCGCCGCGAGATACGCCTTGTAGACGGCGTTGCTCTTGGACGCCACCGCCATGTAGATGGCGGCCTGCGCCAGCGCCGTATTGCCTTCGGGCATCCCGAGAAAGTGGACGGCCTCCTTCGCCGCGACCGCGATCGCTAAAGCCTGTGGATCCGCCGTGCCGATGTCTTCGGACGCGAAGCGCACCAGCCGCCGCGCGACATAGAGCGGATCCTCGCCGGCTTCGAGCATCCGCGCCAGCCAGTAGACCGCGGCGTCGGGGTCGCTGTTGCGGATCGACTTATGAAGAGCCGAGACCAGGTTGTAGTGCTCTTCGCCGGATTTGTCGTAGAGCAGGGCTCGGTTCTGGGCGAGGTCGGCGACGAGTGCGGTATCGATCCGGCGCGACTCGCCGGCGGACGTCACTGCCGTCTCGAGAAAGTTCAACGCCACGCGCGCGTCGCCGTTCGCGTACTTCGCGATCGCAGTCAGTGCCTCGTCGTCCACCGACAATTGCAGGGCGCCGAGGCCTCGCTGCTCATCTTCGACAGCCCGGCGGAGGATTGCACTGATCTCCGGCAGCCCGAGCGCTTTGAGTACGTGGACCTTCGAGCGTGACAGCAGCGCCGAGTTCACCTCAAACGAGGGGTTCTCGGTCGTTGCGCCGATCAGGACGATGTCTCCGGCTTCGACGCGGGGCAGGAAGGCGTCCTGCTGCGCCTTGTTGAAGCGGTGGATCTCGTCGATGAAGAGAATTGTGCGCCGGCCGGTTCGGCGGCGCGCCTCTTCGGCCTCCGCCATCACGGCGCGGATCTCCTTGATCCCCGAGAGCACGGCACTGAAGGCGATGAAGTGCGCCTGTGTCGCGGTCGCGATCAGCCGCGCCAGCGTCGTCTTGCCGGTTCCCGGCGGCCCCCAGAGGATGATCGACTGCAGGCGGTCCTGCTCAATGGCGCGTCGGAGTGGACGACCAGGTGCGACGAGTGACTGCTGTCCGACGAACTCGTCCAGCGTGCGCGGACGCATCCGCTCCGCAAGGGGACGGTCCGGCGCATCGGGATGCTCGGCATCTCCCTGCCGCGGCGGGACGTCGTGATCATCGAACAGGGACATCGAGCCTCTGCCGTGATGCTTCGTAGAGGATGAGCGCGGCCGCGGTCGCGACGTTGAGTGACTCGACTGGTTGGCGCATGAGTATCGTCAGCCCCTCATCTGCCGTTGAGACCAATTCATTTTGGAGGCCTGGCCCCTCGCCGCCAAGGAGGATCGCGCTCGGCCGCGCCAGTTCGGCTTTGGCGAGCAGCGTTCCGCCGCGGGGCACGGTCGCGAAGATCCGCAAACCCGCCGCACGCGCGGTCTGCACGGCATCGCCAAGACTCTGAGTCGAGGCGACAGGCAAGCGAAACGCGCTCCCCATGCTGCCGCGAAGCGCTTTCCAGCCGAACGGATCCGCTGTGCCGGGTCCCGCAATGACCGCGGTCGCGCCGCACGCTTCCGCGGCCCGGATGATCGCACCGACATTGCCCGGGTCCTGCACCCGATCGAGCAGCAGAACCAGTTGCGGTGCGCCGTCCGCGAGCGCCGAGTTCACCGTGGACGCCTTCAATCGCGCCACCGCAACCGCGCCGGCTGGCTGCTTCACCGGGCTCATCATCAGCAGGACGCTTTCCGGTGCAGTGACGACACGGGTCCCGCGCGCCGCACAGGCCGCCGCTAGAGAGGCAAGCCGTCCAACCGCCGCGTCCGCCGCAAAGGCCGCGACCGGCACCTCGAGTCCCGCATCCAGCGCCTCCTGCACCAGGTGCGGCCCATCGAGCAACACCTCGTCGCTGTCGCCCCGTTCCCGAGCCAGATCCCGCAGCCGCTTCACCAGCGGGTTCTGCCGGCTGCTTATGTGCTCCACGAAGTTGATTCTACCGGCGACAGCCTGGAACAACGTCGTTCGTATGTGGTGAGGTCCGCCCGCACCCTCCGCGTCAGAGCGCCCGCACCCTCAGCGTGAGTGCGCCCGCACCCTCAGCGTGAGTCTGCCCCGC
>JACDDJ010000515.1 GCA_013817065.1 Acidobacteriota bacterium | reverse complement strand
GTGCGATTGGATGCGTGGTCGCCGGGATGTGGGCGGATCGCTGGGGCAAAGCGCGCATCGCCGGCGCCGCACTCGTGATCGGCGGCCTGTGCTCGCTGTCTGCCGGCGCGATCTTCGGTGGCCCGATATGGCTCCTCTACGCCCTGGCGGTCGTGTGGGGATTCACCGTCATCGCCGACTCGGCGCAGTTCTCGGCGCTCGTCACCGAGCACAGTCCGCGCACACACGTCGGAACCGCTCTCACGCTGCAGACATCTGCCGGATTTCTGTTGACGATGGTGAGCCTGCAACTGGTGCCGCTGCTCGCGGCCAGCTACGGCTGGCAGTGGGTGTTCGTGATCCTGGTGCCAGGGCCCGTACTGGGCGCGATCGCCATGCGGACCCTTCAGCGGGGGGAATTGCGATCTCAGACCATTACCTGACGATGAGAGGCAGGCTTCGGGTCTGCTTCGCGCCGGAAGAGAGTACGGCCGTGACGGACAGACGATAGGTGCCCTCCGGGAGAGCGGGCAGCGGCAGCCGAAACAGTCCGCCGGCCGGACCCATGAACGCGGCCGCGCGTCCGAGCGCTGGAGGCTCGAGCGCCAGATTCTTGCCCTGACTGTCCGAGAGGTGGACCGCGAAACTGATCGCTGCGGTGGGATCGAGTCGAGCATCACTGAGGACCACCTTGAGGATCGCCTCGAGGTTCTCGCCATCTGAAACAGCATCAGCCGGGACGGGAATCGTCGGCAGCAAGCCGCGTCTTTCAGGGGGGTACTGATCCTGCGGAAGACCGCCAGCAGTCAGGCTGAGGGCACTCACGGCGAACCTTTTGTCGAAGCTCGGCACCCCCACCTGCGCGAAGATGCTGCCGATGAGGCCGTCCGGCAGCCGGCGCACCGCTACGCGGAGCATGTAGCGGCCGGGGCGCAAACGCAGGTGTGAGGCGAATCTGATCCGACCGGTGGCATCGCCAATCGCCGACGGGTCATTGTGAATCCGAAGACGGTCTTCGGCCTTGACTTCGCCGCGCATATCGGTGGCAAGGACCAAGGCTTCGAGAGCCTGGAATTCGACTCCCGGCTCACGACGCAGCTCGATGCCGACGACTACCCCGGCCCACGGTTCGCCGGCAGCCGGCACCGGAACTCCCACGACCCGCAACGGGAGCGCGGAAACCGGTAGTGGGGCACGCGTGGCTGCGGCCAGACTCGTCGACGTAACAGCGGCTCGAGAGAAAAAGCCTTCCCGGGCCCGCACGCGCACTCCAGGACGCTTCACTCTGACGTCGATGGTGTGGAACTTCCCGTCGATCGGGGCGGCCGAATAGTATCCAAGCAGGTAGTACTTTCCCGTGTCGTCCAAGAGGCGCGCCACCTCCGGTTTGATCGTATTCGTGTTTACGGCGGCGAGGCCCCCTGTCTGTTCGCTCAGCCATTCCAGGCTGCGCTGGCCGGGGCTGATCGGCGCTCGCAGTTCGCCGGGGTAAAACGTGTACAAAGGGACGTTGCTTTGTCTGGCTCGCTCTACCAGCTTCACGACTACGCTGCGCAGCTCTTGCGGGTAACCCCTGTCAAAGGGCCCCTCGACGACGTCAAATGGAATGCCGCCGCTGACCAGCACAATACCCTTTCGGCGGTCATTGACTCCGCTCAAGGCGTCCACGAGATGGCCGACCGATTCCATAGCCCGGTGAGCGTACGTGACCTTCTCGAACTGTTCGGCTTTGGTCTCGCCAAGGGACTCGCTCCCGGTCGGCCGAAAGCGACTGATGGCGGCTTTGAGTTGGGCCCGGTCGCTGGTGAAATCACTCTGCTGGGCAGTCTGGCCCCCGAGTGTGATCACGGCCGCCTGGTCATCCGGGCTGAGGCCGTCGACAATCAGATTGGCGAACTCGCGGGTTCTGCTCGCGAGCCTCGGCCTGAAGCCAATCTCGTTGGCGTCCAGCACCAGCGCCAGCACCCGCCCGGCGGCAGGCTGGCTATTGCTCATATTGACGGCGGACGGATGGTCAGGACGAGCGGGGGCGCCGATTGACGGGGGACTGTCCGCACCCGCCCGTCGGAAAAACTCCAGCGTCACGGGTTTGCCATCCTCGAAGACTTCGAAGTCGGCCAGGCCCAGGTCGTGAGCGGGACGCCCGTCGCGACCCGTCACCGCCGCGTCCACGTAGACGAGTTGTACCCCACTGCGAAATTGAGGGTGGCCAGCTGGAGTCTGAGAGGCAGAGAGCGCCGGCAGCGCGGCCCCGGTCGCTCGCTGAACTGGCTGCGGAGCTGCTGCCTGAAGGCTGTCCTACGCGTGCAACTCCACCTGCGCCGCAACAACCGTCGCGAGGAGCGTCAGCGCGAGCCCGCCGAACCCGCAGCATGAGTTCCCCGCACTCGCATCGTCAGTGCCCCGCACCCGCATCGTCAGTCCCCCGCACCTTCTGCGTCTGTGCCCGCACCCTCAGCGTGAGTCCGCCGGCACCCTCAGCGTCAGTCCCTCCGCACCCTCAGCGTCAGTCTGTCGCACCATCGGCGCCAGCTCCTACCGAACCTGGGTAAGTGGGATTGGGCGCTTGACGCCTGCGGCGGCATGGTTCGTTACGGCAATTTGCGCGGCAAGCCGTTCGGCGGCGCTCCTGAACGCCTGTGCGGCAACGGACTTCGGCTCGCCGATCATCACCGGCACTCCGGTGTCCCCCCCGATCCTGATCGGTTCGTAGATCGGGATCCGGCCGAGGAACGGGACGTTTAGTTCGGTCGCCAGCCCCTCGCCGCCGCCCTTGCCGAAGATGTCGCTCTCGTGAGAACACGACGGGCAGACGAAATGGCTCATGTTCTCGATCAAGCCGAGCGCCGGGATATTGAGCTTCTGATACATCTTGATCGCACGGCGCGTGTCGGCCACCGAGACGGTCTGCGGCGTCGTCACGACGACGCTGCCTGAGACGTGGACGCTCTGGCTGAGGCTCAACGCGATGTCGCCAGTGCCGGGCGGCATGTCGACGATCAGGTAATCGATGTTGGTCCAGCGGACTTCGCGGAAGAACTGCTGGATGACGCCGTGCAGCATCGGTCCGCGCCAGATGACCGGCGTGTCATCGGTCGTCATGAAGCCGATCGAGACCAATTGAATGCCGTATTGTTCGGCCGGAACGATCTTCTGTCCGTCGCTGCCCAGCTGCGTGCTGATCCCGAGCATGATCGGCAGGTTCGGTCCGTAGATGTCCCCGTCGATCATCGCAACGCGAGCACCGCTCTGGCTGAGCGCGATCGCAAGGTTCACGGCGACGGTCGACTTGCCAACGCCGCCCTTGCCGGCCCCGACGGCGATAACGTTCTTGACGCCTTCGACCGGCGCCTTGTTGATCTCCGGCGAGATCGCCGCCTTGACGTTCGCGGTCATGTCGACCTGCACCGCCGTCACGCCGGGGATCCTGGCGACGAGGTCGTGGGCCAGGACCCGCATCGTCTCCTTCGTGGACGTCACTGGCGTCGCGAGCTCGATCGTGAACGACACCCGGCCGCCGTCGATACGCACGTTGCGTACGAATTTCAGATCGACGATGTTGCGGTTGAAGTCGGGATCACGGACGGAGCTGAGCGCCTGCAGTACGGCTGCTTCGGTGACGGTATTCATGGATCTGTCGATTGTACTCGCTCGCTCAGCTCTCTCGCTGGGCGGCGACGTCACCGGCAAAGGGCACTTTGAAGCGCGCGCCCTGGTAGGCCTTGAACATCAGCAGCAGCCAGAGGACCGCCGACAGCGGCGGAATGACAACAAACGCGATCAGCCAGCCGAGGAGCGGGATCGACATCGCGATGAACCAGGCGAGTGAGAGCGCCCCGAAGACGATCAGCGACTGGAGCGCGTGGAAGCGGACGAACTTGTTCGCCGGCTCGGTTACCAGGAAGGCGATTCCGGTGATCCAGCCGAGCGCGTAAGCCAGGGCACCGGCGACGTTCTCATCCAGCCCGCTGGATGTCTTGTTCATACCGTGCTGCCTCGCACACCATGGAACCTGGCCCGTGATTCGTTGTGAAGCAGCA
>JACDDJ010000514.1 GCA_013817065.1 Acidobacteriota bacterium | reverse complement strand
GGTACACGTCGAGGATGACCTGCGCACCGACTCGGTGTGCCTTCTCGATCACCGCCGCGGCATCCTGGATGTAGGCGCTCCGAAACAGTACGTAGGAGAGCGGCACCAACGCGGTCCGTTCGTCAATCGCATCGAGGATGGCCTGGAGATCGGTCCGCATCGCGTCCGGCGATTTCAGGTGGACGATGTCGGCGCCGTAGCGACGGAAGCCCTCGAACAGATAGAGGTTCGAGGGGAACTCGAGGTCCGTCATCACGATCCGGTTGCGCGGACCATCGAACCGGTGACACGAGGCGATGATCGCCATCGCCACGGTCACGTTCTGGTGCATCGAGATGGTGCCGCGCTGGACGCCGAGCACCGACGCCAGCAGGTCACCGGTCGTGCGCCCCACGTCCCACCAGCCCTCGTTCCAGGCTCGCACGCCGCGCGTCGACCACTCGTCGGCAAACTGCTGCAGATAGATCGCGGTCTTCCTCGGCATCGCTCCGAGGGAGTGACTCACCAGGTAGGTGCAGGTGTCGAGGATCGGGAATTCCTTGCGCCAGGTGAGCAGCGGATCCGTCATGCGCTTGGAATCAGAACACGCGAAGGGCGTTGTCGTAAAGAATCTTGCGCTTCGACGCCTCGGCGAGTGGCAGCGTCAGGAACTGATCGACGTTCTGGCGCATCGACTTGATGCCTGGGCTCGGCCAGTCGGTACCCCACACCACCTTGTCGGCAAGCTCCTCGAGCCGCGGGAAGTACTCCAGCAACCTGGCCGGGGGAATTCCGGAGATCTCGAGGAACACATGCGGATGCCGCCGGACGACGAAGAATGCGGCCTCCATCCAGAGCGGCCGTCCACCGTGGGCAAGCAGGATTTTCAGCTTCGGAAAGTCGATCGCCACATCGTCCACGTCCATCGGATCGCCGAAGCGGCTGCGTGCTCCAGGGAAGACGGACGTGCCAGTGTGAATCGTGACCGGGATGCCGGCGGCCTGCGCACGTCCATAGAGCTCCGCAAGTCTTGGGAACTCCGCCTGGTAGGCATTGGCGCGGAACATCTGGTGCGGTGGATGAACTTTGAGCGCGCGGGCACCCATCTCGATGACGCGGTCCGTCTCACCACCCACATCATCAGTAAAGGCGGGATGCACCGAGCCGAATGGGATGAGACGCGACCGATCGGCGGACGCGTAGTTCATCATCCACTCGTTCACTTCGCTGGTGAACCCCATCACGTCGGGACTGACGTAGTTGATCAAACCGACGCGCTCGACGCCGTCTGCATCCATCTGCCGCAGCAGCTTGCCGGGGTCGGCGGCGAAGGACTCGAGCTCGGCCCGGTTCGCCTTCTTCTGCCAGAACGTCGCCTGCACGTCCGGCTTCATCATGTGGAACGGTTGAATATGGATGTGAGCATCGATCACTTGCATGTAGGATCTCGCTGACACTGACACCTTCATACCCCGTCACGAACGCACCCACTCGGCACTCTTGACGTGAGTCCCCGCACCTTCTGCGTCAGTCCCCCCGCACCTCTGCTTCGATCCCCCCGCACCCTCATCGTCAGTCCCCTCCGCACCCTCAACGTCAGATGTTAAGGTCCACCCATACCGACTTCACCTGCGTGTAGTGCTCCAGTGCGTGCGCGCTCATCTCGCGGCCGAAGCCGCTCTGCTTGTACCCGCCGAAGGGGCTCGCGGTGTCGTAGACGTTGTAGGTATTGATCCAGACGGTACCGGCCTGGAGCTTGCGCGCGACGTAGTGCGCCTTCTTGATGTCCCTGGTCCAGACCCCGGCGGCGAGTCCATATGGCGTATCGTTGGCACGCGCAATGGCCTCGTCGAGGTCCGCGAACTCGATCGCCGCCAGGACGGGTCCGAAGATCTCCTCGCGCGAGATCGTCATCTCCGGCTGGACGTCCGCGAACACCGTGGGCTGCACGAAGAAGCCCTTGCCGGTGCCGATGTCGGTCCGCTCACCACCCGCGACGAGTGTCGCGCCCTCCTTCTTCGCCGACTCGATGTAGCGCAGGACCGTGTCCATCTGCTTCTTCGACGACAGTGCGCCGAAACGGGTCTTGGGATCCATGGGATCGCCGGCCACCATCTTCTTCGCCCTGGCAGCGAGCTTGTCGATGAACTCGTTCTTGATCGACTTGTCGACGAGCAGGCGCGAGCCGGCGGCGCAGACCTCACCCTTGCCATAGAAGATACCGACTGCGGCACCGCGAATCGCTGACTCAATGTCGGCATCGGCGAGGACGATGTTCGGCGACTTCCCGCCAAGCTCCAGGGTGATCTTCTTCAGCGTGTCGGCGGCACCGCGCATGATGCCCTTGCCGGTGGAGGTGTCGCCCGTGAAGGCGATCTTGTCGATCCCGGGGTGCTCGACGATGGCCTGCCCGAGCTTCGCGCCCGGTCCGGTCAGCACGTTCAGAACGCCTGGTGGCAAGCCGACCTCGATCGCGATCTCGCCAAGTGCGAGCGCGGTCAACGGTGTCTGGCTGGCGGGTTTGATGATGATGGTGTTGCCGGTGGCGAGCGCGGGGGCGATCTTCCACACCGCGATGAGGAGCGGGAAGTTCCACGGGACGATGGCGGCGCACACACCGAGTGGCTCGCGCAGTGTGTAATTCAGGTAGTTGCCCTTGACCGGGATGGTCTCGCCCATCACCTTGTCAGACCACCCGCCGTAGTACTCAAAGCACTCGGCTGCGGCCGGAATCTCGACGTGGCGGGACTCCATGATCGGCTTGCCGTTGTGCAACGTCTCGAGTCGCGCAAACTCGTCGGCACGCTCCAGAAGCCGCTCACCCAGCCTGCGCACCAACCGTCCGCGCTCGCGCGCCGACATCGTGCCCCACGGACCGTTGAACGCCGCCCGTGCGGCGCTGACCGCCGCGTCCAGATCGGCGGCGTCCGCCGATGCGACCGTCGCGCAGACTTCCTCGGTCGCCGGGTTGATGACGTCCATCGTCTTACCGGACGATGCGGCGCGCCACTCGTTATTGATGAAGAGTTGTTTCTGATCAGCGCTTGCGACTGCCATGTACACGCCCTGACTGGTTCGCACAACGACACGAAGACACGAAGACACGAAGAACACGACTCAGTAGATTTGCAGTCGAGTTGTCGTGGCGTCGTGAATGCCGGAGGCAAACCGTTTCTACTCCGTTCCCGAGAATCGCGCAGGCCGAAGGCCCCGATCGTTTCAACGGCCAGTAAATTTTGCCGGTCGCTTCTCGAGGTTCGCCGCGATGCCTTCTTTCGCGTCGTCCCCCTGAAAGAGCAATTGCTGAAGCTCGCGTTCGATCGAGAGGCCTTCGAGGAAGCCCGCCTCGGCGCCCGACTGCACGGCGCGCTTCATCCGGCCGACTGCCTTACTGGCCTTGTGCGGCGGCGTGAACGTCCTGGCGTAATCATGGACCGCCGCGGCGAAGCTCCGCCCCTTCAACTGCTCGTCGCCCCAGACTTCAGTGACGATGCCGAGGGTGAGCGCCTCGTCGAAGGACATCAGGCGTCCGGTGGCCATCAACTCGATCGCCCGGGCCTTGCCGACCAGCCGCGCCAGCCGCTGCGTGCCGCCGGTGCCCGGCAGGACGCCAAGCGCGACTTCAGGAAGACCGAGCTTGCCGCCGCCCTGCTTCGCAATGCGGATGTCGGCCGCCATCGCGACCTCGAGCCCCCCGCCCACGGTGTGGCCATTGAGAGCCGCGATAACCAGCTTGGGCGTCTGTTCGAGACGCGTCAGTGTCTCGTTCGCGTGCAGGCAGAAGTAGTACTTGAACTCGGGATCGGCGTCCTTGAGCATGCCAATGTTCGCGCCCGCGCAGAAGAACTTGTCCCCGGCGCCGCGCAGGACGATGACGTGGACGCTGGGATCCATCCGGGCGGACAGCACCGCCGTATCGATCTCGAGCATCATCTCGTACGAGTAGGTATTGGCTGGTGGATCGCTCAGCTCGATCGTGCTGATGCCGTCGGCGATGGTGACGTTGACCTTGGTTGCCATCGTTACAGTTCGGTTCGCACGT
>JACDDJ010000513.1 GCA_013817065.1 Acidobacteriota bacterium | reverse complement strand
CGGCCAAGGTCACGACGTCGTCGATGCGGATCCCTGTCTCGAGCCGCTGGAGGTTGTCGAGGCTCCGGAACAGCAGGGCGGCGCCACAGACCAGCACGAGCGACAGCGCGACCTCCGCCACGACGAAGGCACGACGGAGCCTCGCGCGTCCGGCCGACGAGCCGCGGCCCGATTCACCCAGCGACTTCGACAGGCTGCCGACCGACGTTTGGAGCGCCGGGAGGGTTCCAATCATCAGGACCGCCACAGCAAGCGCCACAGAAGCCACGAACCCGAGCACGCGGAGATCGAGCGACACCTCGGCCGTGTACGGCACGGATTCGATCATCGGGTTCACCGCATCCACCATGAGAACCGCCAGACCGAGGCCAACGGCGCCGCCGAGCAGGCACAGCACGAAGCTCTCGGTCAGCAGCTGCGCGATCAGTCGTCCGCGACTCGCCCCGAGCGCCGCACGGATAGCCATCTCCTTTCGGCGCGCGACCCCCCGCGCCAGCAACAAGTTCGTCACGTTCGCACAGGCGATCAGCAGCACCATCCCTACAGCTCCGAACGCGACCACGAGCGACTGCCGCAGCCCCTCCTCGACGAGGAGCGCATCGAGGGGCGCGACCTCGATTGTCCAATCCTGCTTGTAGGCGGGCGTGACGTCGGCGAGCGCCGCGGCGATGCCGTGCATCTCCGCGCGGGCCCGCGCGATCGTGACCCCCTCGCGAAGCCGCGCGTGCACGGTCAACCAGTGGAAGCTTCTCGGATGGTCCGCCGGCCTGAGCGCCAGCGGCTTCCAGAACTCTGCCGCTTCACGGCCGAACGCGCCTGGTGCCAGGACGCCGAGCACGCGATGAGGCGTGCCGTCGAAGAAGGGACGCCTCTGGAGGATGTCCGGATCACCGCCGAAATAGGTGTGCCATGCCGTGTAGCTGAGGACGACGGCGGGATCGGCGCCCGGCTGATCGTCGTCTGGCGTGAAGGTGCGGCCGAACCGCAGCGTGGCGCCGAATACGGTGAAGTACTCGGCGGTCACGGCCTTGCCCCTCAGCCGCCGTGGTTCTCCGGCGCCCGTCAGCGCCGCGGAGACCCACTGCTCAGCCGCCACGGCATCGAACGACGTCGCGAGACGCCTCCAGTCGTCGAAGTCGGGCGCACTGGTCGCGTTGGTTGCTCCGGGCCTGGGCGCCTCCCACACGCGAACGATCCGGTCGGGGTCGGGAAACGGGAGCGGCTTCAGGAGGACGGCGTCCACCACGCTGAACATGGCCGCGTTGGCTCCGATCCCGAGCGCAAGGACGCCCACGGCCACGACGGTGAACGTCGGATCGCGAAAGAGCGAGCCAGCGGCGTAGCGCACGTCCTTCACCAGGTTCTCGATCCAGCGCGCGCTTCGATCGTCGCGATGCGCTTCTCGCATGGCCTGGACGGGCCCGAACCGCCGCCGCGCCTGCCGCCGCGCCTCATCCGGCGACAGTCCGGCGGCGACGGCATCGCGCTCGGCCATCTCCAGGTGCGCCAGGATTTCGTCGTTCAGCTCCCGATCCAGGCGCGAAACCCGCAGAAGCGCGAGAATGCGCTGGACGGCTCGCCGTACCCTCATGGTTTGGCCTCCAGAAACCGGGCGACGAGCGCCGTCGTGTTCTGCCACTGCTTCACGGCCTCCCCCAGCTGCTTCGTCCCGGCGCGGGTCAGCGCGTAAAATTTGACCTTGCGGTTCGTCTCGGAGACGCCCCACTCGGTGCGGATCCATCCCTGCTGCTCCAGACGCATGAGCGCCGGGTAGATCGAGCCCTGGCTCAGGCGCAGCGTCTCGGAGACTTGCTCGATGCGCCTGGCGATCCCGTACCCGTGCAGCGGTCCCATCGTGTCCAGGGTCTTCAGCACCAGGAGGTCCAGCGTGCCGTACGGCACTTCTGACTTTTGTGTAGACATGTCGTCTCTCGACATCTGCAGCGTATGGCGTCTATCGACAGGTGTCAAGCCGGCGTATCGCGGCGGAGGCGGCCGGGCATCCTCCGTCGGGGTGTCCCTCAATCCTTCGTGAGCGCCTGTGCCGCAGCCTGCTGGAAGGCGCGGCGGACGTCGCTGGCGTCGCTGTTCGGGAAGTTCGCGCGCTGGACCATGAGGATGTAGGCGACACCCTTCACCGGATCGATCCACGCCTGCGTGCCCCACGCCCCACCATGTCCGAAGCTGCCCGGCGAGAGCATCGCGGCGACCCCGTCGTGCGGCGTACGCAGGATGGACGTGCCCAGGCCCCACGCATAGTTGGCGCCCCGGTTGCCGTACGTGTCGCTCTGGAAGAATCCAGTCGGCAGGTCGCCCGTCTGCGGGGTGCTGAGGTGCATCATGGCCGCCTCGCTCAGGTAACGGCGGCCTTCGAACGTGCCGCCCCCGAGCAGCATCCGGGCAAACCGGGCATAGTCGGGGGCGGTCGAATAGAGGCCCGCGTGCCCCTGAGGCGGCCGGTCGCGCGAGCCGAAGTCCGAGCGGGGCGGCACCGGCTCGAGGGCCCCCGTCTCCTTGTGCTTCCCGTAGCCGGTGGCAAGCCGGGCCAACTGCTCCTCGGTCGGGTAGAACGTCGTGGCGTTCATCCCCAGCGGATCGAAGATGCGTTGCCGGGTGAACGCATCGAACGACATGCCGCTCACGACCTCGACGATGCGCGCCGCGGCATTGATGCCGCTCTGGGTATAGCGCCATCGTTCACCGGGCTCGTACTGCATGGGCGCGGCCAGCCAGAGCGGGACCAGATCGGCGAGCGTTCTGGCCTGCCGCACCGCCGGGCCAGTCGCCTCGCCGAGGCCGGACGTGTGCGTCAGGACCTGGGTAATGGTGAGGTCAGCGGGCCTGCCCGAAGGAGTTCTCAGGCTCGCGAACTCGGGAAGATACTTCGCCACCGGATCGGTGACAGCGAGCTTGCCCTCGTCCTGCAGCATCAGCACGGCCGCGGCGGTGACCGGCTTGGTCATCGAGGCGATCCAGAACAGCGTGTCCAGAGTCATGGGGCGTTTCGCCTCGAGATCGGCGAACCCCGCGGCGTCGAGGTGCAGCACCGCATCCCTGGTCACCACGGCGGTGACCGCACCCGCGATCTCGTGTTTCGCGATCATCTCCTGCATCGCCGTATCGACGCCGGGAAGCGTCGCGGCCTGGCCGATGGCGATGAGCGTGGTGGAGAACGCCAGGAACACGGAGAGGCGGTAAAGACTCATGGAGGGAAAGATGTACCGTGTTGGACGTCGGCCGTCAAGGTCTCGCGTGAGCTGATTCGTCGGGCAACGACGCATTCATGGGCGGCGGAGGACAGGTGGTCACAAGACGACTGATGGTCGAATTCACCCGTCGAATCATGCTGCTGACGATCGCCTGCGTAACGCCGGCGGTTGCCAGCGCGGCTACCGCTCGGAGCGAGGCTTGGGTCCCTTCCGAGGCCGCACCGGCGGCGGCGAGGACGTCATCCCTTTCCAGTCCTCGACCTTCAGCCCCGGCACGCGCACAAACTCCGTCGTGTTGTGCGTGACGAGCGTCAGCTTGCGTGCCTTGGCTTGGCCGGCGATCAGTACATCGTATGGACCGATAGGCGTCCCCTTCGAGGCGAGGTGCGCGCGGATCTCGCCGGCTTGCCGGGCGTCGTCCTGATCGAGTTCCAGCACCGGAAACTGCAATGCGTCCACGCGAGCCACGTTCTTCTCGACTCGCTGGCTCTTGAACGCGCCGTAGTACAGCTCGTGCATGACGACGGCAGAGATTCCGATGTCGCGTGGGGTGTACCGACGAACACGCCGCGCGATCGGAGACGTCGTGTCGTTGAGCAGAGCGATGATCGCGTTCGTATCGAGGAGATACCGCATCAGCGGAACACCGTGTCGAGCTCAGGCCGTTCTGTCGCCTCAGGCTGCTCACGCGCAGCCGACACGAAGTCGTCGTCCAACTCGCCCACAAGGGCGTCGAGCCACTCCCACGAGTCGGGCACCGGCTCCAGTACGATGGCCCGGCCGCGCCGCCGGATCCGCACTTCCCGGCCATCG